>JBLHNV010000078.1:0-10082 GCA_047623125.1 Janthinobacterium sp.
CCAGGCTGCCGACTGGAGCGACACATCGCTAAGCTACCGCTACGGCACCAAGTTCTCCGAGCCGTACAACGACAAAGACATCAGCAAGAGCATCATCAATCTTTCCAACATCAGCGGCTACAAGTACGGCACCAACTTCTTCAGCGCCGACTTCCTGATTTCGTCAAAAGATGATCCGTCGTCCGCCGGTTCCACCAGCGGTGCGCAAGAAGCCTATCTCGTGTATCGCCACACACTGGACATTGGCAAGATCAGCGGTGCCAACATGGCCTTCGGTCCGGTGCGCGGGGTCGGCGCCACCGTCGGCTTCGACGTCAATACCAAGACCGATGCCGGCTACAACTCGAAGAAGCGGATGCTGGTGGCCGGTCCGACGCTGATGATGGACGTGCCCGGATTTCTCAATGTAAGTTTGCTGGCGCTGCGCGAAAGCAATGCACCGTACAACACGTATGACTCGATAGCGACGCCACGCTACACGTACAAGACGCATGCGATGGTGAACCTGGCCTGGGGCATCCCGTTCAACGTCGGCATTCCGCTCTCGTTCGAAGGCTTTGCCAACTTCATCGACAGCAAGGGCAAAAATGAATTCGGCGGCGCTACAGCGGTGGAAACCAACATCGACATGCAAATCATGTACGACATGAGCGGCGCCGTCGGCGCGGCCAAGAACACGTTCAAGGTCGGCCTCGAGTACCAGTACTGGAAGAACAAGTTCGGCAATTCGAACGTCCCCGGCGCGACGGCAAAAACGCCGATGGTGCGCGCCGAATACCACTTCTAGCATTCGGCACCAACCCATAGCTGGCAACGCATGTTGCCAGCCTATGTTCGAACAAACTTGCCAGCACATTTTTCAACAAACTGTCACCGGCCTGCGGCACCGCAGGTCCGGTCATCAAGACCAAGGTCAGCATGATCGCGGTCTTGATCGGCCCGTGCGCGAAGACGCAGTGCGCATGCCAATTTCTGGCAGCGGGTGGCCAATTTTATTGCGCGGCACAGCCGCGCTGCGGCTTATTTCTTTTCGGCCAGCACCTTCTTGAAGTCCGATTTGCGGATCATGCCGTGGATGCCCTTCGTTTTATCAACGACCTGGGACACTTGATAATCGGTCGCGGCCGACAGATAGGCATACGCAGTGGCGCGCTCCATGCCCAGCACTTCTGTCAGGAATCGGATCGATTCACGCACCGCATCCTTCATCGCCAGGTTCAGATCCGGGTCGAGGCCGATCGGAATCCAGAAATCCTTGGTCTCGCCAAACGGCTTGAGCAATGAACCGGAAGCCGATGGAATACGCTTGTCACCTTTTTTCAACAGCGTGATCCGGAAGGTCGGACGCAGCGAATGTTCCAGCGCAGTCAGCGCCACTTCGCCATCGCCTTGCGCCATGTGTGGATCGCCGGTGTAGAAGTTGGCGCCGTCGACAAATACCGGCAGGTACACGGTGGATCCGACACCGAGTTCATTGATGTCGATGTTGCCGCCATGAGGACCGGGCGGAACCGAATGCACTGGTCCACTGCTGGCCGATGCGACGCCCATCACACCCATGAACGGGCTGGCCGGGAACACGACTTCGGTGCCCTTCTTGTTTTGCATGAGGCCTTCCCAATGACCATTCCTGGCCTTGCGAATCGGCGTAAACACGGACACATTGTGGAATTTTTCCGGCTGCATGGCGCTCGCGTCATCTTCGGACTTCGCCGTTTCCGGGAATTCGCCCGGCAACGCACCCTTGCCATGGCGGCTGGAAATAACGCCATACGGCACGCGCGGAACGATGGCCAGCACCTCGACCTTGAGCACATCGCCGGGTTTGGCGCCTTCGATGGCGATCGGACCGGTCACGATATGCGGACCATCCTTGAGAAAGTCATGCGCGATGTCTGACTGAGTGATAGCGATGGCATCCTTCAAGATCATGTTGGCGGGTACACCCTTGCCGGCAAAATACTTGGCCGGATCGCGTCCCTGGTCTTCCAGCAAGCCTTCGTGCGACAGCGTATCGAAGACGATCGTGGCACCGCTTGGCACGCTCAGGACCGGCTTGTCATTGGCGTTGGGCAAATAGCCCCATTTGATGGTTTCCAGTGTCGAAGGCACATAGAATACTTTGCCCGCGACGCCCGGAACAGTGATTTCACCGGCTTTTTCTGCCAGCGGCTGTAACGGGAAAGAGCCCGCCTTTTGGACGGGGCCATGTCCTTCAGCGAGCGCAGACGATGCACTGAAACAGGCGGATAAGGCAAGCAGTAAGCTGGTATGGCGCAAGTTCATTGAATGACTCTTTTCATGATGATTTGTAAAGTAGGACAATTTATGATGAGCAATTTCCATGCCCGATTTCATGCGCCGACTTGATGCTGTATGCACCGGCAAGAGGCATCCAATCCGGTGGCGCGGGCTTTCTTTCCTCCGTTTGCACCATGCCAATGCGGTTTTTCTTGGGGGCATATCTCATGCATGGCACTTTTTAGAAAGCATGGACCGGTGCCATGGTCATAATCCGAAATCCTGTACACTTTCCTTTGACTTTTGAAAAAACCCCGCATCCAACACCCGTTGCGGCCAACCTCATCACGAAGGATCGACAATGAAAATATACGAATTCAAGGGTTTTCCAAATCCGGCCCGCGTGCGCATCGCGCTGGCAGAAAAAAACCTGACTGGTCAGGTGGAATTCATTCAGGTCAACGTCCCCGGCGGAGAGCACAAGCAGCCGGCGTTCCTGGCCAAGAATCAGTTTGCTACCGTGCCGCTGCTCGAACTCGACGACGGCACGATGATCACGGAATGCACCGCCATCACCGAATACATCGATCACCTCGATGGCCAGCCGACGCTGACAGGTCAGTCGCCCAAAGAGCGCGCAGTGGTGCACATGATGCAGCGGCGCGCTGAAATCAACTTGCTCGATGCCATGACCGGCTACTTCCACCATGCCACGCCTGGCCTGGGGCCAGATCTCGAGGCTTACCAAAACCAGGACTGGGGTCAAAAAAGCCGCGAACGCGCGATCGCCGGCATGCATTACTTCGATCATTTGCTCAGCGGCCAAACCTACCTCGCCGGCGAAAATTTTTCGATGGCAGACATCACCGCGTTCACCGGCCTGGCCTTCGGCGATTTTGCCAAGATCACGGTACCCGACAGCTGCACCAACTTGAAGCGCTGGCGCGCGCAAGTTGCGGCCCGGCCCTCGATCGCAGCGGCCTGATCGCACCATGCAGCTAAACTCCGATTTTTCGCAGCGCGCCGCAGTCCACGCGGCGCAACTGCCCTGGGTGCCGTCGCCGATGGCCGGCGTGGAGCGGCGCATGCTGGACCGGGTCGGTGCAGAAGTGGCGCGCGCCACATCGTTGGTGCGCTATGCGCAAGACAGCCTTTTTTCGCCGCATGTGCATGGCGGCGGCGAAGAGTTCCTGGTGCTCGATGGCGTCTTTTCCGACGAGCACGGCGATTACGGTCCGGGCTGTTATATCCGCAATCCGCCAACCTCAAAACACACGCCAGGCTCCAAGCCGGGCTGCGTCATCTTTGTCAAATTATGGCAATTCGACCTTGATGACCGCCACCCGGTGCGCATTGATGCGAATCAGGTAGCCTTGCAAAGTGCCGCCGATCGCCCCGGCGTGCGGCTGGCAAAGCTGTATCAGGATAGCCACGAATCAGTGCGCATCGAGCACTGGGCTGGCGCGGCGCAGATTGCGCTGGCGGCGCCGGGCGGCATCGAAGTGCTGGTGCTGGAAGGCAGCTTCGACGAAGGCGGCGAACAGTTTCTTGCACAATCGTGGCTGCGGCTGCCGCCAGGCGCATTGCTGCGCGCCACCGCCGGTCAGGACGGATGCCGCGTCTTCGTCAAGAGCGGCCACCTGGCGCCGGTGCGGGGCTTGCCGACGACGTAGATGAGCAACCTTGTTTTGCAGCATCAATGCCCCTGGTGCAGCGCATGCCTGACCCCGGTGTCGAATGCCAATGCAACCTGTCAGGCTTGGGGCTTGAAAGCGGCGGGTGAGTCGGCGGGTGAGTCGGCGAGTGAGCGCAGTCCTGAGCCGCCAGCGCTGCGCGGGGACCTTGAACGGCATTGCAGCAAGACGCTTGCGCGGTGACTGACCAGCGACGCGGTCAGTCCTGTGCCGGCGCGCTCATTGATCGATGCACAGGCCGGCGCGCAGCAGCGCAGCGTCAGAGTGGTTTGCCGTGCGCAGCCCCAGGATCGCATCGGCTACCAGGCCGGCCTTTTCGATCCCGATCGAGATGCCGCGGTCGCTTTCGCCTATGTCGATCGCCATGCCGATGATCTCGTCTCTGGTCAAACCTTGCCATGCGTCATTGTCGGCATGCCGTGTAATTTTATCGAAAATATAATGCAGATTCATTTTCATCCTGCAGATCCTTAATGTGCATTCATATAACATCGCCACAGTGTACGCTGTCGTGCTGGCGGCGCTGACCGTCATTGCCGTACTCGGCTTGCTGGTCCTCAGCTTGCTGGTCCTCAGCTTGCTGGTCCTCAGTCGGGCAATCCCGGCCCCTCGAGTATCATCTGCGCCGAACTGATCAAGTCTCGCTCCAGGCCGCGCCGGCTTTGCTCGGCCGAGCCATTTTGCAAGCCCTCGAACAAACTGGCGTGATGCTCTAGCGCCGGCGCTTCCGACAAGCGGCGGGAACCCGAACCCATGTCCAGATTGAGCACCGGGCCGACCCGCAGCCAGATGCTTTCAATCAGTGCGATCAGGATCGGCATGTCGCAAGCGCGATAGACTGAAAAGTGCAATTGCTTGTTCAGCCCGATCACACGCACCACATCAGGCTCGCTGCGCCGCATCTCCTGGGACAATGCAGCGTGCAGTGCCGCCACTTCTTGCAGCTGCGTCGGCGTGATGCGCTGCGCCGCCGTTTCCACTGCCATTCCTTCCAGCGCCAGCCGGATCTTCAGCAATTCGCGGAACTGTCCCTTGTTCATCAACGGAACGCGGATCGCGCTGTTGGGCAAGATTTCAAGCGCCCCTTCCGCAGCGAGTTGCCGGATCGCTTCGCGCACCGGCGTCTGGCTGGTGCCCATCGCCTCCGACAAGCCTTTCAACGTCAATTTTTGTCCGGGATGAACCTGCCCCGACAATAGCAACTCGCGCAAATTGTCGTAGACGCGCTGCGACAGAGTCGGGTGGCTGATTTTGCCGACCTGAGTCAGATCGACGGCACTGGATGGCTTCATGGTGCTTGGGCTAAGCCTGAAAGATTGGGGCGCGGTTGACGGCTTGATGATTAATTGAAATACAAGTTATTTTGGCAGGTGATTTCAGCTAATTGCCGTATTCCACCATCTTACATTGCAGATTGACATGTGTATATTTCAAATGCTACATTTGATCACATGTCACAAAAAGTGGCTTGAAAACATCAAAAAACACACAGACAAAAAGCATCGGCCACAGCGGGCGATCATAAGGAGGAGGAGACGACGATGAGAAATAACGTCGAACACAACCTCGATCTGGTGCTGGCGCTGGCCGACCGCGTCTTCGCACTGGCACGTGGCGCCGTGTTTTACCAGCGGCCGGCCGAACCACTGCTGACCGACCTGACCGACCTGACCTATAGCAAGCAGATCCTCTGGCTGTGAGGCCGCGAAAATAAACCCATCAACCCATCAACCCATCAACCAGGCAGTCAACCTTCATCAAAATCCTATAGCGGAGAGCAAGCATGAGCATGGATACCACAATGCATGGCAAACGCGTCATCGTGACGGCGGGAGCGCAGGGCATCGGTCTGGCAATCGCCAAGGCCTTCGTCGAAGCCGGCGCACAGGTACATATTTGCGATGTCAATCCGGATTTTCTGGCCAGTGCCAAAGCGCATTTGCCAACCACCAGCCAGAGCCTGACCGATGTCTCCGATGCCACCCAGGTCGATGCGATGTTCGTTGATCTGGCGGCAAAATGGGGCGGCACGCTTGACGTGCTGGTCAACAATGCCGGCATCGCCGGCCCCACCGCGAAGGTCGAAGACACCGCACTGGCCGAATGGGAGCGCACCATCGCGGTCAACCTGACCGGCCCCTTTCTTTGCACGCGGCGCGCAGTACCGCTGCTGAAGGCTGCCGGCGGCGGTTCGATCGTCAATTTGTCGTCGGTTGCAGGCCGCCTCGGATTTCCGCTGCGCACGCCTTACTCAGCGTCCAAATTCGGCGTGATCGGGCTGACCGAGACCTGGGCCATGGAACTGGGACCGGACCATATCCGGGTCAATGCGATCTTGCCCGGCATCGTCAGCGGCGAGCGCCAGGAGAGGGTCATCGCGGCCAAGGCCCAATCGTATGGCATAGCACATGAAACGATGCGCACCCGGCTGCTGGACCAGGTTTCGCTGCGCCAGATGGTCAGCGCTGACGATGTCGCCAACCAGATCGTGTTCATCTGTTCACCGGCCGGCGCTGGCATCAGCGGGCAAAGCCTGTCGGTGTGTGGCAACGTCGAATCCCTGGGCTGATCATGAAAAAAACTCTGATGAATGAAAAGATCGGCATCGTCGGCGCCGGCTTGATCGGCAGCGCCTGGGCCATCGTCTTCGCGCGTGCCGGATGCCAGGTTGCACTGCACGATGCGGCGCCGCAAGCGCTGCTGGCATGCCAGGCGCTGCTGCGCAAAAATGTCGGCGACCTGGAACGGCACGGCTTGCTCGATGAACCGGTCGAGACCATTCTGGCGCGCATCAGCACCGTCGCCACGCTGGCCGAAGCAGTCGAGGGTGCGGCGCTGGTGCAGGAAAACGTCAAGGAAACGCTGGCCGTGAAATGCGCGATCTTCGCCGAGATGGATCAGCTGGCGGCGCCAGATACGATACTGGCGAGCTCCACTTCATGGCTGCCGGCGTCCGAATTTTCAGCCGACCTGCCTGGTCGCGGGCGCATTCTGGTCGGCCACCCGGTCAACCCGCCGTATCTGGTGCCGCTGGTCGAACTGTCGCCGGCGCCGTGGACCACGCAGGAAACCATGGACCGGGCCCATGATTTGTATGCGCGCGCCGGTCAGTCGCCAGTACGCCTGCAGAAAGAAATCACCGGCTTCTTGCTGAACCGACTCCAGGGCGCGGTGCTGAACGAAGCGCTCAATCTGTACGCCGAAGGCTATGCCTCAAGCGCCGACATCGATACCGTCATCAAGGATGGCCTGGGCATGCGCTGGGCTTTCATGGGACCGTTCGAAACGATCGACCTGAATGCCCCGGGCGGCGTCGTCGATTATGCCGAGCGTTATGGCGCCACCTACCGCGCGGTGGCGACCGGGCAGTTGCCAAACGACTGGTCGCCGGCGTTGCTGGCCAAACTGGAAGCGGAACGACGCAGCGTGCTGGCAGCTGAAAAAATCGAAGAGCGCTCGCGCTGGCGCGACAACCGCCTGATGGCGCTGGTCGCGCACAAGAAAAAACAAGCACTGTAGAGCAGCAAGAAACCAATCGCTTTCCAACTTGGAGCATGGCATGAACAATTCCCGCAAAGTCATCATCACCTGCGCCGTCACCGGTGCCATCCATACGCCGTCGATGTCGTCCCACCTGCCGATCACGCCGGACCAGATCGCCGATGCCGCGATCGGCGCCGCCGAAGCCGGCGCCGCCATCATTCACCTGCATGCGCGCGACCCGGTCGACGGCCGGCCGACCCAGGACCCGGCCATCTTCGAGCAATTTTTGCCGCGCATCAAGAGCAGTACCGACGCCGTCATCAACATCACCTCCGGTGGCAGCCCGCACATGACGGTGCAGGAGCGTCTGCGCCCGGCCCATCACTTTCAGCCCGAACTGGCGTCGCTGAACATGGGATCGATGAACTTCGGCTTGTACCCGATGCTCGGGCGTTTCAAGGAGTTCAAGCATCAGTGGGAAGTCGATCACCTCGAAAAAAGCCGTGATCTGGTGTTCAAGAACACCTTTGCCGACATCGAATACATTCTCACTTCGTGCGGCGCCAACGGCACCCGTTTCGAATTCGAATGCTATGACATTTCGCATCTGTACAACCTGGCCCATTTTATCGACCGAAAACTGGCCACCCCGCCGTTCTTTGTTCAAAGCGTGTTCGGCCTGCTAGGCGGCATCGGCGCCCATCCGGAAGACTTGATGCACATGAAACGCACCGCTGACCGCCTGTTCGGCAAGGATTTCGTCTGGTCGATACTGGGCGCCGGACGCAACCAGATTCCGCTGGCATCGATGGGTGCCGCGCAAGGCTCGAATGTCCGGGTCGGCCTCGAAGACTCGCTATGGATCGCGCCAGGCCAACTGGCCGAATCGAATGCCGATCAGGTGCGCAAGATACGCCAGGTACTCGAAGGCATGTCGCTCGAAATCGCCAGCCCGGACGAAGCGCGTCACATGCTGGCGCTGAAGGGCGCCAATCAAGTCAAATTCTGAAAGGACAGTCATGACGAATCAAGCAGGCAGGATCGTGGTGGTAACCGGCGGCGCCAGCGGCATCGGCGCGGCCAGCGCCGAAGTGCTGGCCAGGGATGGCTGGCGGGTCGTCGTCGCCGGCCATGACATGGCGCGGGCGCAACTGGTGGCCGACCGGATCAAAGGCGTAGCCTGGCATATCGATGTCGCCAGCGATGACAGCGTGGCCGCTGCCGCGCGCGACATCGAGGCGGAGCTGGGACCGGTATACGGCCTGGTCAACAGCGCCGGCATATTGCAAAAGCCATTGACGCCGCATCAGTTGCCGATGGAAGAATGGGACCGGATACAGGCGGTCAACTTCCGTGGTGCTTACATCACCAGCCTGGCCTTTGCGCGCGCGATGCTGGAGCGCAGAAGCGGCAGCATCGTCAATATTTCTTCCATTTCCGGCTCGCGTTCGATGCCGCTACATTCCTACGCACCGGCCAAGGCAGCGCTGATCAGCATGACCCAGTGCCTGGCAGCCGAATGGGGGCCGGCTTCGCTACGAGTCAATTCGGTGGCGCCCGGTTATACGCTCACGCCGGCGCTGGCCGGCGCCATCGAACGCGGCGAACGCCAGGTTGGTGGCGCCACCAGCAACTCGCCGCTCGGTCAGCTGGTCAGGCCGGAGCAGGTTGGCGAAGCGGTCGCGTTCTTGTTGTCGGACCGGGCCAGCGCGATCACCGGCGTCGACTTGCCGGTCGATTGCGGCTGGCTGGTCGGCACCGGGTGGGACATGTATGGAGGATTGCGCGCAGCGCCGGCCTGAAGCACGCCATGAATGAATGGATGCGAACCGGCTCCGGCACCGCATCCATCGCGCCAGTGCGCAACTGGCAGCAACGTTTACAAAAAATTTCGAAAAAATACCACTCAGATATTCACTGATCGGCATGACAGGCAATCCGGGGGTTTTCGACGGCGGGCCAAGACAAGTTGGCGGCGCGGCAAACGAGGGCAAGGCAGGCACGCCCTCGTTTGCGCGACGGACAAGAATGCGGTTACAGCGGAATTTTTAAAATTTGTAACGCAAGCCGATCGATACCATGTCGGTTTTCAAGGTCTCGCCTTGCTCGTCGAAGGTCTTGTCAAAGTTTTCATATTCGAGGACGAGGGCCACATTCTTCGAGAAATTGTACGCGCCGCCGACGCCCAGAATGGCGGCGGTATGCGTGAACGTCTCGTTGCCGTCGCCGACAATGCTGACTTTGGTACGATTTCTGGTCACGCCAGCCTTGGCAAAAACCGAAAAATGCTGGTCGATCGGATAAGTGGCGGTGCCGGCCAGATAATATGAGCGCGGCTCTGCGTTGACCGTGGCGCCGGAGGCGGTAAACGTCGGCTTGCCCAGGTCAGCATAGCCAACTTCGACGCCAAAATTTGGCGTGAAATCGTAGCCGGCATTGACTTTGAATCCGGTGTCGCTATCTTTCAACTTCATGCCATCGCTCTTAAATTCACTTTCCGCGCGGCCGACGCTGGCGCCGATATAAGCAACTTGGGCTTAGGCGAGAATCGGCAACGTTAATGCGGTACCAACAAGTGCGACGAGCAAGTGCTTTTTCATAAAGATCCTCAGGTGAGTTGAATGCTGGTTTTCGAACAGGCTCATTTAAAATGATATAAATAAC
>JBLHNV010000079.1:0-10033 GCA_047623125.1 Janthinobacterium sp.
CTAGCGATGCCGCTTCCAGCGCTGCAGTACCGCCAGCGGCGACGGCAGCACATGGGGATTGATCCAGCCCAGCGCCGTTGCCATTTGCCAAATCTGGCCCTTGAACAGCGTTTGCGTGACGTATTTTCCGGCGCTGGCATGGTTGTCGATGAAGGTCTTGGTCGCCTGGACAACGCCGCGCATGAATTTTTTGGCCGTGGCGCGCTGCACACCGCCATGTCTGGCGATGCCGGCCCGGCGCCCTGATGCGCATCCTGATCCTCGGTCCGACGGGGTTTTTTCAATCAAGGCGTCGTCCTGGATGTTACCGTTAGACAAATAATTAAAGAAGAAAAATATTAAATACGGTAAAGTAGCACGCACGTTCTTTTTCATGGCGGGTCATCGACAGGCCGCCAACGCCACCCGATTGAGGATTACCGATAATGAAAAACAAAATTGAGCAATGCGTGTTCGCACTGTCCGTGGTCGCTCTGACGACTCTGGCAGCCTGTTCCGGTGGCGGCAGCGGCAGCGGCAGCGGATCCGCCGACACACCGACGTCGGCTGAGGAAACTTCTGAGACGACAGCGCCCTACGCGCCGGCGCTGTATGCCGTACCGCTGTCTTGCGCCGACGGCTCCGCGCCGATTGCAGCAGGCGCAAGCAATGGCTCCGTGACTGAAAACATTCCGACCGACTTCGATGCATCGGCCAATCCGGCGCCGACCAGCACCGTGCACTTCAGCGTGCTGATGCCGGCGCATTGCCGGGCCGACACTTTTCCGCTCATCTTGCATAGCCATGGCTATGGTGGCAACCGACTAGCCATGATCGCGGCCGATGGCACGTTGAAACCGATGGCGGCGCATTTTTCTTCGATCAATTCGCTGGTGCAGGCATTGCCCCATTACGGCTACATCGTCATCAGCTACGATCAGCGCGGGCACGGCGACTCGTATGCGGCCAATGCCCGCATCATCGACCCGGCTGCCGAGGTGCAGGATGCGCGCGCGATCCTGGACTGGGCTTACGACATACTGCCAGTGTAAAAGCCAGATGCCGGAACCGGCATCGCGAAGGATTTCAATATCGGCACCATCGGCTACAGTTACGGCGGCGGATTCGAGTTTTCGCTGGCCGCGCTCGATTCCCGCATTGATACGATGGTACCCAACGGGACCTGGAATAACCTGCTGTACAGCCTGCTTCCCGGCGATGGCGTGAAGCTCTCTTACAACGGCTTACTCTGCCTGCTGGCGAGCACGGCAAAAACGTCTGCCACGCCGGCACGGGTGTCCACAACACGCCGCTGATCGCCTCGTTGTGCAATCAGGTAGGGGTGCAGGGGCCGCTGGCGTCGACGCTGCGCACGCGCGCCGACCTGATCAAGGCAATGGCTTCGCCGCTGGCCTATCCGCGCCCGGGCACCGAGGCGGAGCTGGATGCTTTTCTGGGCAGCCGCGGCAGCCGCTATTTCGAGCTGCAGGATGCGGCCGGCAAGCCTTATGGCTTTGCGGGCAACTCCGGGCCGCTGCGTCAGGTGCCGACCTTGCTGCTGCAGGGCAATCGCGATGTGCTGTTCAACCTGACCGAAGGCTGGAGAAACTTCACTTACTTCGGTTCCACTGGCGCCGACGTGCGCCTGCTGAGTACCGAAGGTGGCCACATGAACCCGTTGGCCGAGCAAAAGGAAGGCACGGCCAGTTGCGGCAAATTGCAAGGTGTCAATACCATCATGGCGTGGTTCGACCATTACCTGAAAGGGGCGTCCTCGCAGGCGTTCTCCGAGATACCGAAAGTGTGCATTTCAGTCGCCGATACCGTCGGCGCGCCGGACGTGGCTGACGCCGGATTGTTCCTTGACCGGGTGCCGGTTGGTTCGCAAAGCGGCACAGGCGGGGTTGCCGCGCTGGCACAAAGCCTGAGCGCCAGCGTGGTACTGGGTTCTGCGCCGCTGTTCTTGCCGGTCAAGACGATTCCGGATGCGGGCCTGGTGCTGGCCGGCATACCGCGCCTGGCCTCGATCACCGTGACCCCTGGCCAGGGCGCGGTGCAAGCCGCGCTCGCCTACATCGGCATCGGCATCTTGCGCGCAGGCGAATTGATCCTCGTTGATGATCAGGTGACGCCATTTGCGCAAGGCATTCATGCCAGCAATCGCGGCGAAAATAACCACGAAGTCAATCTTCCTGGCATCGGCGAACAACTGCAAAAAGGCGATGTGATCGGGCTGTTGCTGTATGAAAATCATCCCCAGTATTTGGCCGTCGTCAGTACGGCCAGTGCGCCGAATCTGCCGTTTGTGGCCGGTTCCATCACCGGCGTGCCGCTCCCGGCAGTCGGTGTCGGCCCGTCGCTGCCCAACCCGTACAAGGTCGTCATTACAGGCGCCGAACTGCCGGTGCTGGCGCCGGGTCTCTATCCGGGCAGCAAGCTGTCGCAATAGCGTCGCAGTATGGTCGGGCCGGCACCGCCGGTTTGCCGCCCGGCATGGTGCACGCGCGCGATCGGGTGACGCAGGTCGCTTGTTGCTATTGTCGGCCGGGCATTTGCCCGACGAGCGCCTGATCCGGCAAATACAGGGTATTGAACGCTGCGCAGACAAGCGCTTGCTGATTCATGTTCGCAAATGATAAAACGCGATCGCTGTCTGTTTTCTTCCCTGATCAAAATCAAAGTAGCAATGCATCGTTCGGGCTTTACTTCTTCAATCTGTCCCCAGCGAGTTGATCATGAAAAAGACGGTTCCGCCATCATCGGCAGCAGCGACCAAATTGAGTCATGTTGCGCAGGTGCGTGAGAAGTTGCTTTTAGGTAAGACGAGCGCACTGCAGAGCGCAATTTATAACAGCCCGTTGTTTTCGAGCATCACGACCGACGAAAAAGGCATCGTCCAGATCTTCAACAAATGTGCACAGCGGATGCTGGGCTTCGCACCGGCCGACGTCGCGGGCAAGCTGTCCATGGCCGACCTTTTTTCGCCCGATGACATAATGTTGCGCGCCAAAAAACTGAGCATCGAATTTTCGAGTGCGATTGCGCCGGGCTTCGACGCGATCGTCCACAAGGCCGCGCGTGGCCTTGAAGATGTGTTCGAGACCTGTTACGTGTGCAAGGATGGCAGTTTGTTCCCGGTCGTGGCGTCGGTGACGGCGCTGCGCGATGCACAAGATGCCATCATCGGCTATTTGCTGATCAGCACCGACATCGGCGTGCGCCGCTACTCGGAATACGCGTTGCACTCGGCCGGCACGCTGAAGGATGCCATTTTCAACAGCGCCGATGTTGCGCTGATCGCGACCGATGAACACGGCGTCATCCAACTCTTCAACCTGGGCGCGCAGCATCTGCTTGGTTATTCTGCGTCTGAGGTGCTGAACAAGAAGACGCCGGCCGATCTGTCGAGCCAGCAGGAACTGGAGCAGCGTGCCGACGATCTGAGGTTCGAATTGCACCGTCAGATCGAACCCGGGTTCGATGCGATGGTCTACAAGGCAAGGCGCGGCATCGAAGATATCTTCGAGCTGGTTTATCTGTGCAAGGACGGCGGCCCGTTCCCCGCCGTGGTGTCGGTCACGGCGCTGCGCGACGAGCAGGATGCGATCATCGGCTACCTGTTGATCAGCACCAACAATACGCTGCGCAAGGAAATCGAAACGGAGTGCACCAGAGTTGCCAAGCACCTGTCTGACTTGCAGTTTTATACGCGCTCGCTGATCGAATCGAGTATTGATGCGCTCGTTGCGATCAATCCTTACGGCATCATCACCGACATCAACCGGCAGATGGAAGTGCTGACCGGATGCACGCGCGACGAGCTGATCGGCGCTCCGTTCAAGAATTTCTTTACCGACGCCCGTCGCGCCGAGATCGGCATCAAGCTGGCGTTGAAGGAAAACAAGGTCACCGATTTCGAATTGACCGTCTTTTCCAGGGCCGGCAAGGAAACCGTGGTGTCGTACAACGCGACGACGTATTACGACCGCAACCGGAAACTGCAAGGCGTGTTCGTTGCGGCGCGCGACATCTCCGAGTACAAGCGCGCCGAACAGCAATTGCGCCTGGCCTTGCACGACAAGCTGACCGGCTTGCCCAATCGCGAGCTGTTCATCGACCGGCTCAAGCAAAGCATGGCCACCAGCCAGCGAAGCGGCGTGCATGGTGCGCTGATGTTCATCGATCTGGACAATTTCAAGCCGCTCAACGATTCCCATGGCCACGATTTTGGCGATTTGCTGCTGATCGAGGTCGCGCAGCGTCTGAAACAGTGCGCCCGCGAAATGGATGCCGTGGCGCGCTTCGGCGGCGACGAGTTTGTCGTGGTGATCAGTCCGCTCAGCGCGGATCGCGCCGCATCAATGGCACAGGCTGGCATCGTCGCCGAAAAAATATCCAGCGCCTTGTCGGAACAATATGTGCTGACCATCAAGCACAACGGCAATACGGAAAAGACCGTCGAGCATCATTGCACGGCCAGCATCGGCGTGGCCTTGTTCCTGGGCCATCAGGTCGACTATGAAGTGATCATCAAGGAAGCCGATACGGCCATGTACCAGGCCAAGGAAGCGGGCCGCAACCGGATCGCGTTTCATGTCATGGGCATGCAAGGCAGCGACGCGTAAGCGCGGCCGGCCCGACGCCCTGCCAGTGAGCCCTGCTGCAGTTTCAGACTGTCTTGATGAACAGCGCGATCAGCTTGCGGGTCCATGGCGTGTACGGCGGATAGAACATGCTGGCCAGGTTCACGCGGTTGCGCACGACCGCCCTTTCATGCGAAAAAGCCAGGAATCCATGGTGGCCGTGGCCGCTGCCGATGCCGGAATTGTTGACGCCGCCAAAGGGCAGGTTGCCGTGCAAGAATTGCACGACGCAATGGTTGATGCAGGCGCCGCCCGAACTGGTGCGCTGCATGACCTTGCTGATATTCTTTTGCTTGCTGCTCCAGATGTACAGCGCCAGCGGCTTGGGCCCGGCATTGATGTCGGCGATCACCGCATCGAGTTCTTGATAACTGATGATCGGCAGCAGCGGCCCGAAAATTTCTTCGCGCATGATCGCCGCATCAAACGGTATGGCGTCGAGCAGCGTTGGCGCAATATAGCGCTGTCCGACATCGACCTGGCCGCCGGCCACGACCCGCGCGCCGCGCGCCAGTGCATCGTCGAGCAACGCTTGCACGCGCGCGGTGTGGCGCGCGTTGACGATGCGCGCCAGCGACGGGCTGTTCGCTTGCAAGGCAGCATCCCCATAGGCCGCTTCCAGCGCCGCGACGCAATGGGTGATGAATGCCGGCTTGACGCTGGCATGCACATACACATGGTCGGGGGCGATGCACGTCTGGCCATTGTTGGTGAACTTGGCCCACAGAATATTTTTTGCAGCCGCTTTCAGGTCGGCCGTTGCGTCCACGATGGTGGGCGATTTGCCGCCCAGTTCCAGCGTCACGCTGCTCAGGTTCTTGGCCGCCGCGGCCATCACGAGCTTGCCGACCGCCGGGGAACCGGTGAAAAAAATGTGATCGAAAGGCAGCGCCAGCAGCGCTTGCGCGACATCGGCTTCGCCATTGAACAGCGCTACTTCATTCTCGGCGAATGCCGCGCGCACGATGCTGGCGATGACACCGGATGTGTGCGGCGTCATTTCCGACGGTTTGATGATCGCCGTATTGCCGGCCGCCAGAGCCGAGACGAGCGGCCCCAGGCACAGGTTGACTGCATAATTCCACGGCCCGATGATCAGGATACGGCCCTTGGGTTCGTACTGCATGTAGCTCGATGTGCCGAGCATCATGCGCGACGGCCAGACTTTTTTCGGCTTCATCCAGCCGCCCAGCCGGCGTATCGCTTCATTGGCTTCGGCGATGACGGGCAGGATTTCGGTCAGTTCGACTTCGGCGGCCGGCTTGCCAAAGTCTGCCATGCCAGCTTCGATCAGTGCTGCGCTATGGTCCAGTACCGCCTTTTTCAATTTCCTGATTTGCGCCAGGCGTTCAGACGTTGTCGATTGCCGCAAGGTCAGGGCGACCGGGCCCTGGGCTTCGAATACGCGCCGGATGTCATCGTAGACCTTTTGGCGTTGACTATCGGGCAGATTGGTGTGCATGGAGTGCCTTTGATGATGGACATGGGTGCCAGCGGTCAAGCCACCCATGCGTATGTTGATCGCGTCAGAATTGATAACCCAGCGTAAAGTTGGTGGCGACAGCGGGAATATCCATGTGCGCGCTGCTGGTCAACACAGTATTGCCGTTCTTGTCTTTCAGCGTGATGATCGAGTCAGTTTTCAATGGCAGAAAGGAGATGCCGATATTGGCCGACCAGCGTTCACTGAGGCCGATGCCGATGCCGCCGCCGAACACGGGCCTGAACGATGGCGTGGCTCTGGCTTCGACCGTAGTGGCCCGGTCGCCGGTGTTGGCGAATGCCAAATAGCCACCGCTGTTTTGCAAGTCGCGCTTGAAGTTGTCGTTCAGTTCGACATGTGTAAAGAAATTGTAGCTGCCGCCGACGCTCAGGTACGGGCGCAAGGTTGCAGACGCGTCGCCGAAGTAGTACTGCAGCAGCACGGTAGGACTCCATTGCAATACGCTGGCGACGGGATTATTGCCTTCCTTGTCGAGCACCACCGGCGGCACGACGGCGCCCAGAGGGCCCGGCGTGGTGACCCGGCCGCGGCCATGGATGTCGAATTTTGGCGGCAAGCCCAGCACGTTGGTGACGGCCATGTTGTTTGTGAAGAAATGGGTGATCGTCAGCATCGGGGTCACGGCATTGCCGACGGTCAGCTCGGTGCCGGCCGAGTCGAACTGTTTCGGTAGCAGGCCGGTACGGGTAAATAGCGAGTCGCCCAGTTCGGTATGCAGGTTCGAACTGCTGCTGCGCGAATTGTTGATCGACAGCGCGCCCAGGCTGACGATGGTGTCGCCCGCTTTTTTTGCCGTGGCGGCGCCGGCCACCAGCATCAGTGACACAGCGACGAAGGCATGCCATGCCTTCGTCGTTTTTTGTTCAAATGGATACACGGAGGTCTGACTTTTTAAAAAGGCATTCAGGCGGTGCGTCTGTCGGCGCAGTTCAATAAGGCGGCTGCAGCTGCTGGCGAGGTTGCGGTTTGTGCTGCAGTTGGGGGGCAGTAGGGGAGCGCCACAGTGGCAGGCCTGGCCTGCCACTGTGCTATTGGCGATGGGGCGCCGATTATTGCGGGAGTGCGCCGCTCAGCGCGTCGGTAAGCGGAGCCATTACGCTGGCGCCACCACCGGAACCGAGTGCACCGGTCAACGAAGTCATTGCACTGGCGCCGGAACTGAGTGCGCCGGTCAGCGGAGCCAGCGCACTCGTACCGTCGCCGGAACTGAGCGCACCGGTGATCGGAGCGAGAGGGCCGGCGCCGCCTGCAGCATCTGAGCTCAGCAGGCTGGTGATCGGAGCGAGAGGACCGGCACCGCCTGCAGCATCTGAGCTCAGCAAGCTGGTGATCGGAGCGAGAGGACCTGCACCGCCTGCAGCATCTGAGCTCAGCAGGCCGGTGATCGGAGCGAGCGGGCCGCTATCGCCTGACGCATCTGCGCTCAGCAGGCCGGTGATCGGGTCGAGCGGGCTGCTGTCGCCTGACGCATCTGCGCTCAGCAAGGCGGTGATCGGTTCGATAGGGCTTGACTCGCCTGAAGAATCGACGTTCACGATGCGGATGATCGGGTCGATAGGGCTTGCGTCGCCTTCAGCTGCTGGTGCGTCGTCGTCGGCTGGTGCGGCGATGATGTTCGACGTACTGCTGACCACATCACCGACGCCCATTACGATAGCGCCGACATCCTGGACAATGATGTTGTCGGAGCCGTCAGTGAGCGTGGCGCCACCATCGGCGACTTGGCCGCCGACGGTCTTGAGCGCGCCAGCCAGGGGGGCGCCCAGCGGGCTGTCTCCGACGTTGCTTTGCACGGTACCCGATGCGGTGCCGACGACCGGAAAGATGGTCGTACTGGTTTCCTGCGTTGCCTCCTTCACCGGGCCGGTCGACAGCGCTTCGGTCAGGCTGGCGCCGCCGTCTTCGATGCCGGTGCCGGCGCTGATGATGCCCTCGCCCACTGGCGTCGTCAATGGATTGAGCGGCGCCAGTGGGCTGTCGCTGGCACCGATATTAGTGACCAGCTGACCCATGCTGTTGACCGTGGTGCCAGTCTGGGTGACGATATCGCCGCTGCCGGCGAGAGTGGTGCCCAGCGGATCCGGGGTGCTGCCGATGCTGCCGGGGCCTTTGGTGATCACTTCGCCGGTGACAGTAACGATGTTGCTGGCCGCCGACACTGTGCTGCCAAGGTCTTTCTGGACGGTGGAGTTGTCCGAAATCGGCGTCGATTCGCTGCCCACCATGTCGCCAGCGTTCGACCCGGTCTTGCCACCCTGACTGACGACGCTGCCGCTTTTACCCATGGTCGCCGAAGCCGGCGTCGTGTAAGACGCGCTGTCTTCATCTGATTGGTCACCTGATCCGGCCCAGCCAGTGCTGTTGCTTGCGCAAGCGGTCAAGCTCAAGACTGCGGCGGCGCAAGCGAGCGTGAGTATTTTTTCTGTAGTGATTGCATGATGTCATCCCCTGGTGTTGTGTGTTTATTTTTGTGTTGAGCGTTTTTAATACCGTCCATACGTACTTGGCTAGCCCTGTGTTCGCGCTGTCGTTGCGGGTCTCTGATTGGCAGAGTTTCCGTGGCTATTGGCCCGGCAAAAGGATGAAACATGCTTCCAGAGCCTGGCAGCCGGAACGTGCAGCCTGCCGCTCGTTGTTACCTGTTGTCGTATTGAGTCAGGCTTGGTTTATTGATTTTTGTAAATGTACCGAGTAAAAATGCGATGGAATATCGTCCAAACGGACGATATTGAGTACAGGCCAGGCTCCGCGTGTCGACGCTACTGCAGCGCAACATGATCATGCCGCTTGCATCCTGGTCGGCGCATGGCGTGACCTGGTCACCGCCTTGCCAGCGCGCGGAGCATCGGTTTTCTGGCGCTCTGGACGGCCGGCCCGAATGGCGGCGGGGATTGGGAGCGCGCGTTGCCGCGCTGCATCGGCCATCCATCCGGATGGCGCTCGCGTTGGCTTGCCGGCGCGCAACGCTCGGCGTGCCGGTCGTCAGCGGCCGGATTGACTGACAGGCAATATTAGAAGTATTTTTCGAATTTTCTACGACATTGTTTATTAAAAGTAATGCTAGGGGGTGTTGTGAAATTTGCATTAAATATTAAAATTGCATGATAATAGGTAACTACAACCGTTTCTGAAAAATGCTATGAGCAAGCCTCGCCACTCCTTCTCCGATGAAAAATGGGCTCTTGTCGAGCCACATATTCCAGCGCGTAAAGGCCGACCGGGTGGCGATGAACGACTCTTCCTCGATGCGATCCTTTGGATCGGGACGACTGGGTCGCCGTGGCGTGACTTGCCAGTTTTCTTCGGGAACTGGAATCACGTTTACCAACGATTTGCGTACTGGTGCAACAAGGGCCACTTCGAGGCTATTTTTAATGCACTCAAGAAACCTGATATGGAAGAGATCATGATCGACTCGACATCGTGCAAAGCACATCAAGCTTCCTCTGGGGCCGAAAAAAAAGCGGCCCCCAGTCGATTGGCGTCTCTCGCGGCGGACTGAACACCAAAATTCATGCTGTTTGCGACGCTCTGGGCAATCCGCTTCGGTTCAAACTGACGCCAGGCAATCTCTCCGATGTTGGCGAGGCACCGAAATTGATAGAAGGCTTATCGGCGAAAGCACTTCTCGCCGACAAGGGTTACGACTCCAACTCGGTCGTCGAACTGGCGCTTGCCGGTGGCATGGAAGCAATCATCGCGTCGAGGAGAAATCGAAAGCTGCCTCGGCCCTTGGATTCGACGAGATATTTTGCTCGGCATCTGGTAGAGAACCTTTTTCAGCGCATGAAGATTTTTCGTAGGATCGCAACGAGGTTCGAAAAGCTCGACGAACGCTTCCTGGGATTCATTTATATCGCCGGAATCATGAAATGGATACATTGATACCTTTCACAACAGTCCCTAG
>JBLHNV010000080.1:0-9974 GCA_047623125.1 Janthinobacterium sp.
AGTGCTGCAACCAGTGTGAAAGTAGGTTATCGTCAGGCTTGTTATAAGAAAAAACCCCGCTAGAAATAGCGGGGTTTTTTTGCGTCCGGATTTCGACATGGGCTCAATTGAAAACAGAAATTGAAAGCAGAGTTAGGCGCATTTTTTGGCGTGGACGCGGCCAGCATAGTGCAAGCTGCGCTGCTGGCCAAAACCTGAGCTATGCCAGTGCTTGAAAGCGAAGACCGGGATTGCCCCTCTTGACGCTTGCAATGCTGATCCCGGCAGGTGCCGGGAAGATGCTCAGGAGCGATGCCGAGTACCTGTTTGACACCGACTCTTGGTGAGGACTGCGGGCCATTAGACGGCCTCGGTCACCGCGCGCAGGAAGGCTTGCGTGCGCTCGTGCTGAGGCGCGCCGAACAGCTCCTCGGGCGTACCTTGCTCGGCGATCTTGCCTTCTGAAAAAAAACAGACCCGGTCCGCGAATTCTCTGGCAAAGCCCATTTGGTGCGTGACCATCAGCATCGTCAGCTGATGCTCGCTGCCCAGGCGTCGGATCACGTTGAGCACTTCGCCGCACAGTTCCGGGTCAAGCGCAGAGGTCACTTCATCGAACAGCATGACTTTGGGACGCATCGCCAGCGCACGCGCGATCGCTACGCGTTGCTGCTGGCCGCCTGACAGTTGCGATGGAAAATGGGCCAGCTTGTCCGACATGCCGACCATATCGAGCAATTCGCTGGCCCGTTCATTGGCTTGCTTTTTGTTCAGGCCAAGCACCTTGAATGGTGCTTGCGCCACATTTTGCAACGATGTCATATGCGGAAACAAATTGAAGTTCTGGAACACCATGCCGATATTGCGGCGCCCTATACTGCGGTGGCGCGCGTTGGCAGGTACCAGCACACCGTTGACCTGCATGTGCGTCAGCGCTTCACCGTCGAGTTCAATGACGCCATCGTCGATTCCTTCCAGCATCATCAAGACGCGCAGCATCGTCGATTTTCCCGATCCGCTGGGGCCGATGATCGCCACTTTTTCATTCGCTTCTATATCCAGATCGAGATTGTCGAGGACCGTCAGATCGCCGTAGCGTTTGCTTACGCCGCGCAGGCGGATCATCGGAGTGCCGTCCTCTTTATTGGTGTCTGGTTGGCTCGGTTGGGGCATGGGGTTTCCTTATGGCAGGCGCAAGCGCGCCTCGAGTTTGCGCACCAGCAGCGATACAACGATGCTGATGATCAGAAAAAACAGTCCGGCCAGCGTGATCGGCTCGACATAGCGAAACGATTGCGATCCGATATTTTTGGCTTGCAGCATCAGTTCGACCACGGTGATGGCCGACAGCACGGGCGTATCCTTGAACATTGCGACCAGATAATTGCCGAGTGCGGGCACGATGGGGCGGATCGCCTGCGGCAGCACGATGTTGCCGTAGACATTCCAGGGCGACAGGCTGAGCGCGGTGGCCGCTTCCCATTGGCCGCGTGGCACGCTGTTCAATCCGGCGCGATAGACTTCGGCGATATAGCACGAATAATGCAATCCTATCCCCAGCGTGCCGGCCATCAAAGCCGACAGCGTCAGGCCGAATTCGGGCATCACGTAGAACAGGAAATAAAGTTGTATCAGCAGCGGCGTGCTGCGCACGAATTCGATCACGGCGGTGGCCGGCCACACCAGCAGGCGTGTTTTTGCACGGCGCATCAGCGCCAGCAGCAATCCACCCACCAGTGCCAACGCGAAGCCGGCGCACGTGATACCCACCGTATATACGGCAGCACGCAGCAAGGCAGGCAGGATTTCCAGCGCGAATTGCCAGTCAAAAAGAGGTAAAGCTGTCATATTGATCCTCGCACTACGCCGCGGTTCAGATGCCGTTCAAACAGGCGCATGGTCAGATTGATTATTTGCGCCAGTATGAAATAAATCACCAGCGCTATCGAGAAGATTTCCGTGCTGCGAAATGTGGTTTCGACCAATTGGTTGGCGCGAAATGTCAGGTCGGCCAGCGTGATCAGCGATACCAGGGAGCTGCCCTTGAGCAATTCGATCAACAGGTTAGTCGTCGGTCCGATTGCATTGGCCAGTGCCTGCGGCAGCACGATGCTGAAAAAACGCTGCATCGGCGACAGGCTCAGTGCGATGGATGCCTCGATCTGGCCCCGCGGCACCGCCAGCAAGGCGCCGCGCATGACTTCGGCGCCATAGGCGCCGATGTTCAAGCCCAGCCCGAGCACGGCGACCGTATAGGGCGACAGGCTCAGGTTGAATGGCGGTAGCGGCAATACGAAAAACAACCAGAACAATTGCACCATCAGCGACGTGCCGCGAAACACCTCGATGTAAATGTTGGCAATCCAGCGCAATGGGCGCACCGGCGCCATCTTGGCCATTGCGGCCAGCAGCGCCAGCGCAGCGGCCAGCAACGCTGCCAGGCACGTGATGCGGATCGTCACCAACGTCCCTTCCAGCAACAGGGGCAAGAGTTCAAGCATGGTGTTTAACCCTTATTGATTGACGATGTCATCGACCGTCTTGCTGGTCAGATTGCTTTTGTCAAAGCCGAACGGTGCCACTGTTTGCAAATGCTCATCGCTGCCCAGCCATGCTTGCAGTTCCGTGTTGACCGCATTGCGCAAGTCGGCATCTTGTTGGCGGAACGCGAGGGCACCATAGCCCATGTGCGATGCGTCATCCTGAAAGCTGGCGATCGCTTCAACCCGTTTGCCACCCTTGACTGCCAGCCCTTTCATTGTCAGCGCCGTGCCGACGGCAGCCTGCGCGCGCTTTGTACGCACCGACAGCAATTGGGCAGTCGGGTTCGGTACTTGCAGGATGCGGCTCTCCGGAATGCCGGCGTCGCGCGCATAAGCATATTGCGCTGTACCTGCCATGATCGCGAGCTTGATCTTGTCGTTGGCGGCGATGTCAGCATAGCTATTGAGCTTGTTTGGATTGCCCTTGGCCACCAGCAGCGTATCGCCTAACTGGTAATGCGGGTCCGTAAACAACACTTGGGAAGCGCGCTCCGGTGTCACATACATGCCGGCGGCGATGACGTCGAAACGGCCTGCCAGCAATCCGGGTATCAGGGCGCCCCATTCGGTCAGCACGGCATTGATTTTCGTGACGCCGATTTTTTTAAAGATAATCCGGGCGATCTCGGGCGATTCGCCGGTCACTTCGCCATCCAGTTTCGTATACGCGAACGGGGTCTCATTGGCGTAGCCGATCCTGATTTCACCAGTGCGCTGCACGCGTTCGAGCGTGGTTTCTGCCGCCACCGGGAGCGCGCTTGCACCGATCAGCATGGCGACAAGAGGCGTAATCGAGCGGTTGAGTAAACGGGTGAACTTCGTTGTCATGTTGTTTCCTTTTTTCAGGCAAGCAGGGAGGTCAAACGCAATAAGTCAAGTGCGCAGGGAAAAGCGGGGGAGGAAAGTGCGCATCGACAGGTCGATGCGCATCAGCAGTGGATCAAATGGAGAACGGTAGCGGGGTCAGTGCGGCCACATCGTTGCGCGCGGCGATGTAGTCGGGCCGTGGCGTCAAGTTGCCACGCGGCGCTTGCAATTGATTGTCGACACTGTTGTAGACGAAGAAGGCATTGCTGCGCGGATAAGGCGTAATGTTGCTGTTGGAGCCATGCATCGTGTTGGAGTCAAAAAAGACGACCGAACCGGCCTTGCCCTTGGCCGCTGTGATGCCGCCCATGTCGGACAGGTAGCTGAGCAAGATCGGATCCGGCACGCCGTATTCCTGGTTCTTCAGCGATGTCTTGTAATTATCTTCCGGTGTCTCGCCCATGCACGAAATGAAATGGTTGTGCGAACCCGGGATCAGCATCAGCGGACCGTTGTCAGCGCTATTGTCGGTCAGCAGAATCGAACAGCTGAGCGAGCGCATGGCAGGCATGCCATCCTCGATATGCCAGGTTTCGAAATCCGAGTGCCAGTAAAACCCTTTGCCAGTGAAACCGGGCTTGTAATTGATGCGCGACTGGTGAATATAGACTTCGCTGCCGAGCACTTCGCGCGCCACGTCGAGCACACGCGGGTCGCGCATCAGTTTCGCGAACAACGGGTTCAGGTGGTGCACGTCGAAGATCGAGCGCACGTCGCCACTGCCTGGTTCGGCGATGACTTCGCTGCGGCCCTGGTGCGCATAGCTTTCGCGCATCGTTTGCATTTCGTTATACAGCGCAGCTACTTCGTCGGCGCTGAACAGGTCGGGCATCAGCAAAAAGCCATCGTTGCAATACCCTTCACGCTGAGCATCGGTCAGCGCAGGGGGGTGTGTCAGTACTGAGCTTTGCTCGTGGATAACGGGACCGGAGCGCGCCAGTATCGCCGAGATGTTTTGGTCTCGGCTTTGGTAGGGGGCTTGAGTTTGCATGAGAATTCCTTATTCTGTGGTGACAGGCGCGGCGGCGTAGACGCCGTCGGCATCGTGCACCTCATCGCCTGTTAACGGCGGATTGAAGGTGCAGACGACGCGCATGTCGGCGCCAACATCGGCGCGCAGGAAATGGCGGTCATTCTTGTTGAGCGCGTACATCGTGCCCGGCGCAATGCGGAACACTTCGCCCGACGGGATCAGCTCGACCTCGCCGCTGCCTTCGACGCAATAGACCGCTTCGAAATGATTCTTGTACCAGATGTGGGTCTGGGTGCCGGCAAAGATCGTGGTTTCATGCATCGAAAAACCCATCTTGTCATCGCGCAGCACCAGGCGACGGCTGGCCCACGTATCGGTCTTCACGTCGCGCTCGGTATTGAGGATGTCTTCCAGGCGGCGTACGATCATGCTGACACCTCGCTGCTCTTTACTGCAACTTCGGCATCGTCCGAATGGCTGAGCGTATCGGCGATCGCTTGCTCCAGAATGTCCAGTCCGGCCAGCAACGTTTCCGATTCAATCGTCAACGGTGTGAGCAGCTTGATCACTTCGTCGCTGCCGCCCGAGGTTTCGATGACCAGGCCATTTTGAAATGCGTGCGAGGTGATGCGGTCGGCCAGCACCGGGTCCTGGAACGCCAGACCTTGCATCATGCCGCGACCGCGTCGCGTCATGTTTGCCGCTGGGTAATTCTTGACCAGTTTGTCGAGGTAAGTGGCGATTGTTTGCCCCTTTTTCTCGATCGATGCCTGGAACTTGCCGTCGCTCCAATAATGGTTAAGCGCAGCGGTCGCGGTCACGAAAGCGAGGTTGTTGCCGCGGAACGTACCATTGTGCTGGCCCGGTTGCCATACATCATGTTCGGGCTTGATCAGCAGCACGGCCATTGGCAAGCCGTAGCCTGACAACGACTTCGACAGTGTCACCATGTCTGGCTTGATGTCGGCTGGCTCGAAGCTGAAGAAGGTTCCGGTACGGCCGCAGCCGGACTGGATGTCGTCGACGATAAGCAAGATGTCATGGCGACGGCATAATTGTTCCAGCTTCTTCAGCCAGCTCAGCGTTGCGACATTCAAGCCGCCTTCACCCTGCACGCATTCGACGATCACCGCAGCGGGCAGGTCGATGCCGCTGCTCGGATCGACGATCAGTTTGTCGAGCATGGCAAGGGTGTCGATGTCGGGACCGAAATAGCCCGAATACGGCGCATGGAATACATTGTTCAGCTGCACGCCGGCGGCATCGCGATACTTGCGGTTGCCCGTCAGCGCCAGAGCACCCAGCGTCACGCCGTGAAAACCATTGGTGAACGCGATGATATTTTGACGTCCGGTCACTTTGCGGGCCAGCTTGATCGCCGCTTCGACGGCATTGGTGCCGGTCGGTCCCGTGAATTGCATCTTGTACTGCATGTTGCGCGGCTTCATGATGCGCTCTTCAAAGGTGTTCAGGAATTGCTTCTTGGCTGAAGTTGCCATGTCCATTCCGTGCACCATACCGTCGGTGGACAGATAGTCCAACAGCGCCTGCTTCAGCAGCGGATTGTTGTGTCCGTAATTGAGGCTGCCGGCGCCAGCCAGGAAATCGATGTATTGCTGACCACTTTCATCGGTCAGCGTGGCATTTTGTGCCTTCGCAAAAATGGTCGGGAATGAACGGATATAGCCTCGAACTTCAGATTCCAGTCGGTCGAATGTACGCATGATGTATTTCCTTTGTATCGGGTTAAGATTGAGCGTCAGTTTTCTTTTGATTAGCTGGTCCAGGGACCGATCTTGTACAGCCGCTCTTCTTCATGACCACTCTCGCCGAATTCTTCGGCGGAAAACAGGGTGGCGATCGAACAACCTGCATTTTGCTGCAGGGCGAAATTGGTGAACAACCGGTGCGATGCTTCGTTGCTGGGGCTGATCGTGGTTTCCATCCAGCGCAGCTTGCGCGGCGCGCTGCAAGTTTGCAGCAGATGATTCAGCATGCGTGTGCCCAGTTTCTGGCCGCGCATCGCCGGTGATACTGCGACTTGCCACACGAACAGTGTGTCAGGTCGGGTGGGGAGGATGTAGGCGGTGATGGCGCCCACGATAACATCGTCCATGCAGGCGACGACGCAGGTTTGCGCGTGGTGCTCGCATTGCAATAGATACGTATAGCGGGAATTCAAGTCCAGTGGCGGACAAGCGGCCACCAGTGCGTGCAGTGCGGCGCCATCGCCGGGCATTGCTTGTCTTAATGTCAGGCTGCTCGCTGGTGCCAGTTCGGGAATAAGTGCATTCATACTGCCTCCTGTCGCGGAGCGCAGTCTTGTGGCATGGTCGCCACAAGACTGAACTCTGTGAAATGGGATCAAGCAGGAAATCAACTTTCAGATATCGACGCTTGGCACTTTGACTTCAAGCAGCGTGGCAAATTGCTCCAGCATCAGTACCAGCGACTGCTGGTCACTTTCCGGCAACGCAGAGAGCGCATTCGGAAACCCCTGCGGCAGCGCCGACGGCGCATTGTCGACCAGATTCTGACCGACCGCACTCACACTGACGTAGACTTTGCGGCGATCGCGGGTATCGCGCTCGCGGCGCACCAACTGCTTTTCTTCAAGCCGGTCGACGATGCCTACGACAGTGCTGGGACTGAGATGGATCTCTCGTCCGATCGCATTCAAGATGCTCGGCCCCAAACGGGCGATTGCCAAGAGTGCGACCAGTTGTGGAGAAGTGATGCCGTGGGTTGTAGCAAGTCGCTTTGAATGATGCTCAACACACTGGGCAATGCGGCGTACGCTTTGCAAAATGCGGATCGAATCATTAACGTTGACAAGTGGGGTAATTTTGCTCATGCGTTCTCTTGGTTTGGCTTCCCGGTTTCTTGTCTAGCGACTACGCACAACCATCGCGTATCTGTTGTTGCTCCTTCGAAACCCTATTAATGAATGAATACTGTACCATCGTAAACACAATGTGTCAAAATAATTCGCCTTCATATCATTTGAGTACGAATGATTTTTCCGGGTCGTGGCAGATCGGACGCCGATTTTTGCGTCGATTTTTGCCGCCCACCTGGCCGGTTTCTGCGCCAGCGGCGTCACGCTTTTGCGGCGCCGGCCTGGCCTGAGATTTTGCCGCCAGCGCCAGGCGGCGTACCCTTGCTGATGCTTTCGCCATCGTCGTTGCGCAAGCCCCAGAACGCCAGTGATGACAGGACCGTCACGCCGGCCAGTGTCAGGAATGCGTGGTGCAACGCGTTGCTGACCATGAGCTTGTCGGTTTGCGGCATGTCGCCCAGATACCAGCCCGCCATCAACGAGCCGCAAGCGAGGCCGAAACTCATCGATAGTTGCTGCATCGAGCTCGCCAGTGTGCTGGCCATGCTGGAATCCGTCGGTTCGATATCAGCGTAGGCGATGCTGTTCATGCTGGCAAACTGCAGCGAATTGAACAAGCCCAGGAACAGGCCCAGCAGCACGATCGCTGCCACCGGCGTGCCCGGTTGCACCAGCGCATACAGCGCGATCGTCACACCGATCAGCACCGTGTTGACGACCAGCACCTGGCGATAACCGAAGCGCGCCAGAATGCGCACCGAGATGAATTTCATGCCCATCGCGGCGGCGGCGGCCGGCATCATCAAGAGGCCCGATTGCCAGGCCGGCAAGCCCAGGCCCAGCTGGTACAACAGCGGCAGCAGGAGCGGCATGCCGCCGACGCCGAGGCGGGTCACGAAGCCGCCCGCGACCGAGATGCGAAAGGTGCGTATGCGCAGCAACGTCAGACGCAGCAGCGGATGCAGCGTGCGGCTGGCGTGCCAGGCGTAGGCTGCCAGTAGTCCGATGGACAGCAGCAGCAAGGCAGCGGCGGGTGCCGCATCGAGCTTGTGCTCGCCGAATATTTCGAGCAGCCACGACAGCAGCGCAGCGCCGCTGGCGAACAGGATCAGCCCGATCCAGTCGAGCGGCCTGGCCTTGTCGGCGTAATAATCGGGCATGTAGCGCCAGGCAAGCACCAGCGCGGCGATACCGACTGGCACGTTGACGAAGAAAATCTCGCGCCACGATAGCCAGTGCACGATCAGGCCGCCCACAGTCGGCCCCAGCAGCGGTCCGATCAGGGCCGGGATGATGACGAAGTTCATCGCCGCCAGCAACTCGCTTTTGGGGAAGGTCCGGACGATCGCAATGCGTCCGACCGGCATCATCATTGCCGCGCCCATGCCTTGCAGCACGCGCGCTGCGACCAGCATCGGTGCATTGACCGCCAGTCCGCACAAGACCGAGGCCAGCGTGAAGATCGCCACCGCGCTGGCAAACACGCGCCGCGTGCCATAGCGATCGGCCAGCCAGCCGCTGACCGGAATGCACACGGCCAGCGCCAGGATGTAGCTGGTGACGACCGATTTCAGGCTCAGCGGCGTCACGTTCAGGCTGGCCGCGATGCTGGGGATCGCTGTGTTGACGATCGTCGAATCGAGCTGCTCCATGAACAGCGTGGTGGCGACGACCCAGGGCAGATAGGTTTTGATTGCAGGATGGATCATCGGGTTCGTTTCAGAGGTGACGAGCGAGGTGACGGTACGATGAAAAAGTACGATGAAAACTGCGGCAACCATCGACTTGGCAGTCGAGGCGACAACTTGAGTGAAAAACGATTGCTTCCGATTGTCCCATGAAAGGCTGTGCGGCATGCTCCAGAATTATCCGGGCGCCCAAGCGCGCCGCCATCCTCGGTTACGGCGTTGTTCTTGGTTGCCGCGCTGTTGAGTGTCATGTTTTGCCGCTTGAACGGCGCCACCCGCACGCCATCTTGATGCAGCAAGCGGCACAGCGCGGCCACTGGCGTGGTTTTGCCGGCATCCGATGTCGCGCCCTGCAGCATCAGCGTGTGCAATGGAGCATCGTGATTCATGCGTTGTCTTTTAAATGCGGTAGTTTGTCGTGCTCGCGGCACTTCGAATCATGCGGTGTCTTCCTTCGGAATGAAGATGCGGCGCGTGCCGTGCAAGATGATGTCGATCGGGTGGCCCAGGCAAGTGCTCAGGATATCTGCTTGCATGACGTCGGCGACCGGGCCGGCCAGCCATTGGCCATCTTTCATCAGCAGCAGTGCGTGAGTGGCAACGCCATATGCCAGATTCAGGTCGTGGCCGATCATCACGATCGTCCTGCTTTGTTCGCGACACAGACGCGCCAGCAGCTTCATCACGCCGACCTGATGCGCCAGGTCGAGCGCATTGGCCGGTTCATCAAGCAGCAACAACGGTGTGTCTTGCGCCAGCAGCGCGGCGATCGCGACGCGCTGGCGTTCACCGCCCGACAAGGTGCGCACGTCACGCTCGGCCAAATCCAGCACTTCCATCGAGGCCAGCGCATTGCGCGCAGCGCGCGTGTCGTCGCTGTCTTCCCAGTAACGGTTGTCGTGATACGGGTGGCGCGCGGCCAGTACGGTCTCGATCGCGCTATAAGCAAAGGCATCGCTGCGACTTTGGGCCAGAAAGGCGCGCTGCCGCGCCAGTTCAAGCAGCGGCCAGCTTGTCAGATCGCGCCCGCCGATCGCTACGCTGCCGCCATCGGGCGCGCGCAGCCCCGCCAGTGTGCGCAGCAG
>JBLHNV010000081.1:0-9961 GCA_047623125.1 Janthinobacterium sp.
CCGAGCACGCCCGGACCTGGCGGCGCGCTTGATGAATCGCCATCTGCAACACAGCGGCGATTATTCCGGCCTGGCCGTGTTGCGCTATTACATGGTGCAAAGGGCGATGGTGCGCTGCAAAGTGGCCTTGTTGCGCTGCCGCCAACAAGATGGCGCAGCGCTGAAGGCAGAAGACAAGAGCAAAGATGCACCAGACAATGTGGCAGGCACTGAGGCAGAAGACGATGAAGCCACAAAGACGGCAAGGGCGCAAGCGAGCGCGTATCTGGCATGCGCGTTCCACAGCCTGACGCCGGCGCCGGCGGCGATCATCATTGCCCATGGTTTTTCCGGCAGCGGCAAGTCGACTGTGTGCGATGCGCTGGTCGGGGTGCTGGGCGCATTACAGCTACGCTCCGATATCGAACGCAAGCGTCTGTACCGGATCAGACCCGGAGCGCATTCGAAGGCGCAGCCTGTGGCTGGCATCTACACGCCACGCGCCACCAGCGCCGTTTATTTGCGCCTTCGCCGGCTTGCTGCGCGCATCACTGCGGCAGGTTTTCCCGTCATCGTCGATGCGGCATTCCTGCAATGCGCGCAGCGACGCCAGTTCCGGCAACTGGCGCAGGCGCTGGGTTTGCCATTTTTCATACTCGATGTGCATGCGAACCTGGCAACACTGCGCGCGCGCATCATCGAGCGCGAGTTGGCCGGAACCGATGCCTCGGACGCCGGACTGGGCGTGCTGGAACACCAGTTGGCCACGCACGAGCCACTGGGCAGCGATGAATTGCCCGATGTGATCGCCATCGACAGCGAGCATTCGGTCGACATGGCCCAGTTGCGCATCGCATGCGCAGCGCTGGTGCGCGCACTCGGCCGGCAGTAAGGCCGCAGGGCCGCAGGGCTGCAGGGCTGCAGGGCTGGAGGGCTGGAGGGCGGTAGGGCTGGAGGGCGGTAGCGCAGGAGGCTGGTACCGCATCGCTGCAGTCCCAAAAGTGCTTTGTCGGACGCCAGGGATGCAGTCAGGGTCAGGGTCAGAGTCAGAGTCAGCACAACAGCAAGATCAATGCCGCCGCTAACTTGCACTGCGTGCGCAGTGGCGCTGCCTGAGCCGCTTTGGCGCAATCGCACGGCAGTCGTTTTGCCCCCCGGCGCGCAATGAATTAGAGCGCAAGGCCTAATATTGTCGATTGACAACTCTTTTTCAATACACTACTGTATGTAAAGCAGCGATGGTGCTGCCGATCTGCATCTTCCGCCTATTTGGGCGCAACTTGCGGCATCAACAGTGAACATCAGCGACAACAAACACCATTGGAAGCGTGGTTCGACTTGCCGGCACTTATCGGAACTTATCGGCAGCATCGGCTGGCCTGTGCCATCAATTGATATTTCGAACTGCGATGACAGCGACCGTTGGTCCTGGTGTCAGGCTTCAACGTCTACCCGAACGACATCGAGGAAGTGCTGGTGATGAACAAAGACGTACTCGAAGTGGCCGCTGTCGGCATGTCCGATGCCGGGTCCGGCGAAGGGGGGAAGTGGTGAAGATTTTTGTCGTTAAAAAAACATGCAGAACGCGGCGCTGACCGAACAGAGGCTGTTTGCGCATTACCGCGACCACCTGACCCGGCACAAGGTGCCGCACAGGTGGAACTCATCGATCGCCTGCCGAAGCGTCATAGCGGCAAGATCTTGCGGCGCCAAGTGCGCGACCAGGCGGCGATAACCCATTAACCATACGGAGACATACCATGACCGACCTCGTTGTCAGACGCCTTTTGATCGACCTTGTAAAACCGATACCCGCACGCTGGAATGGCGGCGATGCATTCCGCTCGGCTTATTTCAGCGCGCTGTCGATGAGTTTTCCCGTCGGCGAGCAATTTTTCATCGACTCCCTGCGTGCCGGCATCAAGACCTTGCCGGAAGCCGAACGGCTGCGCCTGGCCCCGGAAGTGCAGGGCTTCATCGGGCAGGAAGCGACGCACAGACGGATCCACGAATTGTTCAATGACCATCTTGAAAACCTCGGCTACCGCAACACATTCGGGCCGCGCGCCGCGCGCCGGATCAAGGCCAATGCGCACCGCCACGTCAAATTGCGGGTGGCCACGACGGCGGCGATCGAACACATGACAGCGATCAACGCCGACTGGCTGCTGCGCCATCCGGAAGTGCTCGAAGGCGCCGAGCCGCGCTTCAAGACGATGTGGCAATGGCATGCGGCCGAAGAATTGGAACACCGCTGCACTGCATTCGATATTTACACCGCGATGAAAGGCAGCCACCAATGGCGGATCCGAACTTTCCTCTACGTGACTGTGACGTTTCAGAGCGACGTGCTACGGCAAACGGTACGCAACCTGTGGCACGACGGCAGCCTGTTCAAGTGGAGCACCTTGCGCAGCGGCGCCCAACTGTTGTTGGCCAAGGATGGCATGATCCGCGGCACCAGTAAGCAATGGCGCGACTACCTGGCGAAGGATTTTCATCCCAGCCAGCACGATGGGCACTTGTCCGAGCAATGGTTGCGCGACAACACGGCGCAGTATTCGCAGGTCGGGCAAGCGCGCTGACACTGTGCAAGCAGGCCAGCATATTGGCCGCAATCGACTGGAGTACCTCTTGCTGACCGCCCTCGTCGCCAGACGCTGGTTAATCGACAAACCGCTGCAGCAAAAGCAAGGCTCTGGCGATGAACGCACCTATTAGCGTAATTGGATTGCGCCCGATGAGCGCCAGCACGCACTTCCAGCGCGCCGCGTGGCTCGGTTGCAGCGCCGCGTTACTGCTCGGCTTTGGCACCAGTCATGCCGGCTTTCGCAGCACATTGATGGCGCCCGAGCCATGAGCATATGCACCCATAGCGACTAAAACGCAACGCAACGCAACGCAACGAAGGTTAATTCACACTCGGATCGGCCAGGTCCGGCCATTCCAGGTCCGGCCCGGTTGGCGCTGCGCCTGACGCAGGCGCTTGCCGCGCGATCAGGTAATTGGCGATAATGGCGCCCAGATATTGCTTCAATTGCGGCGCCACCGATGGCCGGCTCAGCGCCTGGTAACTGCCGACAATGGACAGGTAAAACAGTGCCGCGAGTTCGGCCGCCGACTTTGGGTCGCCGGTCAGGCGCAGGAATTTCTTTTCGAATACGTCCATCCGCAACTGGTCTATCTCGACGAGCATCTGCGCCACATCCGGGGCACGCCGCCCCAGTGCGCGCAGCGCCAGTTCAAAACGCATGTTTTCCATATCGTCGCCGCCGCGCGACAGCGCAGCCTCCAGCAAACGCTCCAGGTCGGCTTGCGGGCCGATTTCCGGCGCCGCTTGCAACGCGCTATCCATCGCCACTTCCCGTGCGCGCCAGCGCGCCAGCAAGGATGTAACGAGGTCCGCATGGTCGGCAAAATGCCAGTAGAAACTGCCCCGCGTCACCTTCAGCGTATCGGCGATTGCAAGTACACGTATATTGTCGAAGCCGCCATCGACAACCGCGCCAAATGCGGCATCGAGCCAATCGTCGCGCTTCAGGCGCGGCGTTTCCGAGCGTTTCCTGGTTTTTATCTCCGTGGTCATAGGCTGCTCCAATGAAATCTTCAGATTATCATTATCCGTCAAGTAGCAAGCTCATGCAGTCACTGATGCGGCAACTGGGACGGCAACTGATGCAGCAACGTCACGTCCGGCCAGCGCATGCGAGCAGAACGCGGCGCGCGCCGGAGCTGACAAAGCGCTTTTTCATGGAATGGCTCTTTTTGCAAACACGTCTCTCTCAGCAAATACGTCCATTTCAGCAAGTACGTCTCTTTCAGCACATTCTGCTGTTTTCATGAGCGTTGCCCTTTTTCATCAATTTTGGCGCAGACAGGCATCCGACTGACGTGAAAATCGTCAAAATACTTGACATCAGGTAATAAATACGTCTACATTTCACATTCCGTACAGAAGTGTACTGTGTGGCGCGCAGCAAGATGCCAGCGCCTGTCATCCGGGTCTGTGGGGTGTGCCGGCGCGTCTTTGACACCGCCCGTATCGGTACAGGAGTACTGATGGCAATGCAAGAAGCGCGGCAAAACGGGGCTGGGCCCCTGCCGATATTTTCCAACCATGAAGGAAAAAAATGATGATGATCATGGCGAAAGCCGCTTGCCTGGCGATCTATGCCATGGCGCTGATGGCGCTGACGGGACTGTACTCCAGCGCTCTGGCTGGCACGATCGAGACCATCGCTCTGGTGTTACTGGTCATCCATGCGCTGGAACTGGTGTTCGTGTTCAAGCACGTGCGCCTGTACCGCGGTTCGCTGGCAGTGAGCATGGTCTTGACGATGCTGTTTGGTTTGCTGCACTGGAAACCGCTGGCCGCCAGGCAGGCACAAAAAGAACGGATGCATGGTTAGCAGCGCTAGCGGTAACTGGCATGCGTAGCGGCTTGGCCAACCTTTGCAGCAAGTGGCCGCTGATTTTGGCATTGCTGGCCGGCTTGCTCGCCAGCACTTTTGGAGCCGCCGCTCCGGTCAAGAGCATCGGCTACATCGACTCAAGGGCAGGGCAGTGCAAGCCATTCTTTGCCTCTGTGGCATTCCAGGCCAATCCCATTCCAGCGCAAGCGCGGCAAACATGCATCGACCAACACCAGGGCAAATACCAGATGGCGACTTCATCAGCTGGCCGGCCGGCACCAGCAACATAGACGTCGGCACCCGATTTTAATGTCATCCCAGCCCATCACGAAAGCTGCCATGCGCCCACTTCCTTTGATCTCGACCATCTTGCGCACGCCACCAGAGTGCTTCGCCAATATGCCTGAATTTCCCTACACGCCGCATTACACTGAAGTGGGCGGCTTGCGCATTGCCTGCATCGACGAAGGGCCGCACGATGCGCCTGCGATTTTGCTGATGCATGGCGAGCCGACCTGGTCTTACCTGTATCGGAAAATGATTCCGGTGCTGGTCGCGGCCGGTTACCGCGTCATCGCGCCCGATTTGATCGGTTTCGGACGTTCCGACAAGTGCGGGCACAAGGCCGACTATACGTATCTGCATCACGTGCAATGGATGACGGCGTGGATGGAAGCGCGCAACTTGCAGCATGTGACGCTGTTTTGTCAGGACTGGGGTTCACTGATCGGATTGCGCATGGCGGCCGAACTGCCGGACCGGTTTGCACGCATCGTGCTGGCCAACGGAGGCTTGCCCACGGGCACCAGCGAAACGCCGTCCGCATTCAAGATCTGGCGTGCTTTTGCCCGTTTCAGTCCCTGGTTTCCGATCGGGCGCATCGTCAAGGCGGGCTGCGCCCGGGGACTTGGCGCGGCCGAAATCGCCGCCTACAATGCGCCGTTTCCAGCACAAAAATACCGGATTGCGGCGCGCATGTTTCCCAGCCTGGTGCCGACCAGTCCGAATGACCCGGAACGCGCAAACAATGAACGCGCATGGGACATGTTCAAGGGCTGGAAAAAACCATTTTTGACCTTGTTCAGCAGCCGCGATCCGATCACGCGCGGCGGCGAAAAAATCTGGCAAAGGCTGGTGCCCGGTGCGCAAGGACAAGCCCACGCGATCACGCGCGGCGCCGGTCATTTTTTGCAGGAAGACAAAGGCGAGGAACTGGCATTGGCGATCGATGTGTTTATCAGGGCAACACCGTAACGCCATGCTGAAAAAACCCAATTTCACCTTTTTATAAAAACCCAATTTCACCTTTTCATAATGTGATATTTTGATGGTTGCAGCGCAACAAATGTGCTGCAACCGGTCCTGCTTCATCATGCAATTAACTTCGCATAATTTATATTATGTTAAATGGCGTATTCGCATATCAGGCAGCGGGGCTCCAAGTCACCCACTGGACTTTACCTACGTTGATGGCTGCAGCCTCCTTTGCATCTTGCGCTACGCCAGTTAATGCAGATTGCGCATGAGCACATAAATACAGGTGCCTGCCACAATGCTTAACAGCGCATTCCCGGTGCGCCATTGCAAAAGCACCACCAGGGCGACTGCCAGTAATTCCGGCCATGGGCCTGCCGCATGCGTCAGCGCGGCGCCAGTGGCGGAATGCAGCAACAACAGCGTCATGATCGCCAACGGCAAAAACTGCCCCAACCTTTGCACGATCGGATGTTTTTTCAGCCATTGTGCGGCCAGAAAAGGCAGCGCCCGCAATGCCAGCGTCACCAATGCCATCGCAGCAATCACCACGATCACATAGGGGCTTTCAATCATGAACGGCCTCTTTCGGTATTGGCGGGTGCCAGAACATGCCCGCAGCGATGCTCAGTGCGATGGCGATTACCAATGCATGTTTCGGCAGCAGAAACCAGGCGACTGCGTAAGCTGCCAGAGCAACCCATAACGGCGCCGGGCTTTTTTTCGTGCGCCATTGCTCGACGGTGAGCACGGCAAACAATGCCGCCAAAACGAAGTCGAGGCCAGCGAGCGCAATGTGTGCCTGGGCGCCGATGACGGCACCGATGATCGTGCCCGATACCCACCAGACATGATTGAGCAAAGCAATCAACGCCATGTCTTTCTGGCTGGTTGTGTCGGGAATGGTTGTCAGTACCGAATAGGTTTCGTCTGTCAGCGCAAAAATCATATACCAGCGCACTATTTTCTTTTGAGGCAACTTGTTCAGCAAGGACAAACCATAAAACACATGGCGCAGGTTGACGATCAGGGTTGCCACCGCAATCGTACCCACCGACAGCCCGGCGGCGATCATGGGAATCATCATGTATTGGGCTGCGCCCGCATACACAAACACGCTGGCGAGGATCGCAAGCCACCACTGCGCACCGGCCTGGACAAACAAAAATCCAAATACGGTGCCCAGCGGGATATAGCCCATTGCAACCGGTGCCGTCAGCGACAGCACGGAAAAATGAGCGCTTTCGGGTTTGTTTTCCGATGTATTTTGATGTTTCATGAAAGGAAAACGGAAGCTGACAGGCGCGGATTGTAGCAGAGCCATCGCTCAAGCCATGGTCAAAAAATGCCGATGTCACTGCGCCTGACCTTGTTCTGCTCCAGGGTCGCCATTGCTAGTATCATGAATCCTATCCACTTAATCAATCTGCTTTCCAATGCTGCTGCATTCATGACGCCCCGAAATAATCCAGACACCGACACCCGGTCCGATGTTGTTACTGACGCCCTGCCCGCGCTGGCGCCGCTTGAAAGCTTGCTGGTGCCCGGCCAGTTAGATGGCAGTCACGGCGCCAACCGCGCCAGCGGCAATCGACCCCAGATCGCGGCCAATAACGACGTCGATGCGATCAAGGCATGGCTGGCGCGCTTTCAGGATACCAAGACCACTTTTGATAACTATCGCAAGGAAGCCGAACGTCTTTTGCTCTGGTCGACCATGCAACGGGGTAAACCGTTGTCGTCGCTGACGCATGAAGATCTGCTGGCGTTCAAACATTTTTTGTCCGATCCGCAACCAGCGGCGCGCTGGGTGATGCAAGGCGGGCGCAAATTCGCGCGCGCCGACCCGCAGTGGCGCCCTTTTGCCGGCCCGTTGTCGGCTGCCAGCCAACGCCAGGCCAATGTCATTCTCAATGTCTTGTTTTCATGGCTGGTCAATGCCGGCTATCTGGCCGGTAATCCCTTGTCGCTGTCGCGCCAGCGCAGCCGCAAAACGCCGCCGCGCATCACCCGCTATCTGGACGACGACTTGTGGATAGAGGTGAAGTTGACCATCGATGCGATGCCGAGGCAGTCAAGTCGCCAATGCGAGCGTTATTTCCGGCTGCGCTGGCTGTTTTCGCTGTTGTATTTGTGCGGTTTGCGCATATCGGAAGTGGTCGGCAATTCGATGGGGAGTTTTTTCTGCCGGCGCGACAAGCATGGCGTACAGCGCTGGTGGCTTGAAATACTCGGCAAAGGCGACAAGCTGCGCATCGTTCCGGCCACCAGTGAGTTGATGGCGGAACTGGCCCATTATCGCCGCCAATTGGGACTGCCGCCCTGCCCTGTACCGGCTGAGACTGCGCCGCTGCTATTGCCGATCGGCGGCAAGCCAAGGACCATGACGCGCGGCGCAGTGCATGCGATTGTCAAACACGTGTTCGAACAGAGCGCAGACCGGTTCCGCCTGCGTGGCCCGGAGTTCGAATCTCAGGCGAGCCGCGTGATGCAGGCATCGGCCCACTGGTTGCGGCATACGGCCGTCTCCCACATGGCCAACAGCGATGTTGACCTGCGCCATGTGCGCGACAACCTGGGCCATGAATCGATCGGCACGACGAGCAATTATTTGCATTCGAGCGACGACAAGCGGCATATTGAAACGGAAGAAAAGCACCGTATCAACTGGTAATTTGCACGCCGATCGTTGAATGCAAACACGGTTAATTAACTCAGTGTTGCGCTTGGACTTGAAACCGCCCAATTAAAAGGTCATTTTTACTATTCGGAACTGCCATCATCCGGGAGGTCTTTGGTGAAGTTGTCATGGACCCCGGCAATGATGTAGCCGTAACAGACGCGTGCATCCTTGGCAAGTTCGCTCAAGCTGATTTTGCTAACTTGCCATTTTTTGAATTCGGGATTATTCGGGCCCAGTGTTTCGTCGCGCAGCGCCATGCTCCAGTCCATGAAAACGCGATGTCGTGCAGGCCCTTCCATCACCAGACTGACATTACGATGACGGGTATCGGCTTTGATTCTTTCATATAAAGCGAACAAGTCTTCTCGATTGCCTTCCAGCATTTGCAAGAAGTAACCATCCTGATACAGCAGGCAACCGGTGACCCCTGCCGATTCGTTGAAGGCACGCGCCGACGTCGACAGCGCATCGATGGCCTCAGCGGACAGCGGCTGCACAGCATGGCTGACATAAATCAGATAGTGGAGGGAATCGACCGCTTGCGGCAAGCCATTGCGCATTTCCTGGTTAACCGTCTCGATAAAGGCATTTCCCTCCAGAGGGCGATGGAAATGGTAACCTTGGATGAAGTCGCATCCCAAGGCACACAGTTCGATACGCTGGGCGCTGGTTTCGACCCCTTCTGCCACCATTTTCAATCTCAGTGCACGGCCCAGTCCGATCACGGCGCGAACTACCTTGCGATTATCCGAGTTCTTGTCGATGTCATCTATGTGTTTAGTCTCGTGCGATCATGTCCCTCGTCGTAGCTGGCCGCTGTTCCGGGCAAAAGCTGTGATCAAAGGATTAATTGCCGGTATTCCACATCGGCAGTCCAGATCAAACGTCAACATATTGGAGCAGTCGAACGCATGACGACCCGCATTCATCCGCAAGCCAGAACCACTCCAAAAATTCGCCAAGAAATCAAGGATTCCGGACTGACTGACCGCCAGGCAGCCAAGGTTTTCAACATCACGCGGGCAACGGCGGCCAAGTGGCTCGGGCGCGACGACACGCAGGATCGCTCGCATCGCGCACTTACTCAAAAGGCGACGCTAACGCCGTCCCAGGAAGCTGTAGTTCTGTCCCTGCGCGAGACGTTGTACCTGCCGCTCGACGACTTGCTGTACATCACCAAGCAATATATCAATCCCGATGTGTCGCGCTCTGGCGTGGCGCGCCTGCTTAAGCGTCACAGCATGTCGAAATTGGCCGATGTCATCCCGAAAGCAGAGGGAGAAGCGGCGCCACCGAAAAAGACTTTCAGGAGCTACGAGCCGGGTTTCATTCACATCGACATCAAGTACTTGCCGCAGATGGCCGACGAATCATCGCGTCGTTATTTATTCGTTGCCATCGACCGCGCCACGCGCTGGGTATTTCTGCATACCTACGCCGACATGACCGATGTGAGCAGCGTCGATTTCTTGCGTCGACTCAAGCTTGCCTCGCCCATCAAGATCGCCAAGATACTGACCGACAACGGATCGCAATTTACCGACCGATTCACTTCCAAAAACAAGAAGCCGACCGGCAAGCATGCCTTTGATCTTGCCTGTGTCAGCATCGCCGTGGAGCACCGTCTGGCGCC
>JBLHNV010000082.1:0-9858 GCA_047623125.1 Janthinobacterium sp.
TTCGACCAGCGCACGGTCGCGCAACTCTTGCCGCGTGACCCGCATTTGCTCCATCAGGTGCTCGCGCAGCGTGCAATGGCTCGCCTCCAGCTGGGGCCGGGAATCCTCGTCGTCGGGCGCCTTGCTACGGCCGATATCGCTCCAGTCGGTGTCGGCTTCGGCGCTGTTATCGCGTTCCGGCGCGTCGAATTGCTCGGCTTCGGCCGCCGGCGCCGCTTCCTGCGACGGTGGCTCTGGCGGCATTTCGGCCGGCGCAGCATTCGATGCCAGCGCGCCATCGGACAGCAGGCGCAGCGTATGGTCGAGCGGATCGTCCAGCCGCTCCAGCAATGGATTATCGGATAATAATTGTTCCAGTTCCTGATGCAATTCCAGCGTCGACAATTGCAGCAGCCGTATCGATTGCTGCAATTGCGGCGTCAGGGCCAGGTGTTGCGACGTACGCAGCTGTAATGATTGTTTCATCATTCTTTACATTCGGAAATGTTCGCCAAGATAGACCCGGCGTACCGATTCGTTGGCGATGATATCGTCCGGCTGCCCCGAAGCAAGCACGGAGCCCTGGTTGATGATGTAGGCGCGATCGCAGATGCCCAGCGTTTCGCGCACGTTATGGTCGGTGATCAAGACGCCGATGCCGCGCTCTTTCAGGAAGCGCACGATGCGCTGAATTTCGATGACAGCGATCGGATCGACGCCGGCAAACGGCTCGTCGAGCAACACGAAGCGCGGATTGGTGGCCAGCGCGCGCGCAATTTCGACGCGCCGCCGCTCGCCGCCGGACAGCGATAAAGCCTGGTTTTCGCGCAGCTTTTCAATCTGCAAGTCGGCCAGCAGCGTATCGAGGCGTGCGTCGATTTCGGCCTTGGCCAGCGCGCGCCCGTCGACTTTCTGGATTTCCAGCACCGCGCGAATATTCTCTTCGACCGTCAGCTTGCGAAACACCGACGCTTCCTGCGGCAGGTAAGAAAGGCCGAGCGCGGCGCGGCGATGGATAGGCAGACGCGAAATGTCGACGCCGTTGATATCGATAGTGCCAGCATCCGATGGCACCAGGCCGACGATCATGTAAAACGAGGTGGTCTTGCCGGCACCATTAGGGCCGAGCAAGCCGACCACTTCGCCGCATGCCACTTGCAGCGACACGTCATGCACCACCTGGCGCTTGCCATAACTCTTTTGCAAACCACGCACGATCAGCGTGCTGCCGCTGCCTTTGGCGTCGATCGTCATGGCGCCGGCGCCTTGGCCGGAGTCGCGCTTGATGCTGGAGTTGGCGCGGTCGGCTGAATCACCATCTTGACGCGCCCGGCGCCCTTCTTGCTGCCGCCATCATCCTGGTTATTGACCGTAAACACTTCCTTGCGCCCCTCGTAGGAAATGTACGCGCCTTCGACCTGATCGGTCGGCTTGTCCCCTTGCAAACGGGTCAGCTTGGCTTTCGAGAACAGTTTGACGACTTCGGTCTTGTTGTTGTACTCGACGCGCTCAGCCTGGCCTTCGACCCACAGGTCGCCAGGTCCATCGCGCTTTTGCCGAAAGGTGGCCAGTGCGCCCGGCGCCGCCCAGAAGGTCACAAATTGATAACCTTGCGGATCTTCGGTCACCAGCGCGCGGCCCGCCTTCATCAGCAGCGTGCCGCGCATCAGCACGACATTACCGGTCAGCGTACGGCTTTGCTTGACTTCGTCGAACAAACCTTGGTCGGCTTCGATCTGGGTCGGCTTGGTCGAATCGGCTTTTTCAGCATGCGCTGCGCCACCGATGGCGAGCGACAGCAATAATCCTTGCAACAATTTTTTCATGATTTTATTCATCTGGCATTCCCCGAATTTCCGCTGTGCCGGCCTCAGCGCGGCACCGGCGGATAAGTAATTTTCAAGCGTTTTTCAATCTCGATCTGGCGCGTGGCATTGTTCGCCTTCATGCCGATGCCGGTCGTCCTTGATTGCCCCAGCAAGAGTACCGCCGGCTGATCCGTCTCCATCCGGTCGCTGTCCAGAAACACGGTCAGCGCCTGCGTCTTCAAGTCCATGCTTTGCACGGTGGCGCTGGCGACCCGTTCAACATGCACATCGCCGCTCAGACGCACCCGGCTGTTATCCTGATCGATGCGGGCCCGCAAGGCCCGCATTTCGATCGGCGGCTGCGTGGCCGACAGGCTGCGCACGTACGGCAAGTCGACCTCCATCGAATCATCGAGCGGCCGGTGCATCAGCTTGACGCCGGAAATGATGTAGGCCGGCTGGCCGGTCGGACTCAAGCGCACGTAGCTGAAGCGGTCGACGATATAGTCAGGCAGATTGCGGCTGGCATTGTTTTGCATGTCGAGGCCGGGCCGGTTCATCACCTGCACCAGCCAGAAGCTGCCCAGCGCGAGAAAGGTCCAGAACATGACGATCACCAGCACGCGCCAGCGCCGCGCCATCCTAATTTTTTGCATGATGACCGGCCGTCAAAAATGAGGGGATGAGCATGGTCTTCAATCGCAGCTCAAGCGAGAAACTGCGCCATAGTGGCATCGTATGTCCCTTGCGCGCGCAGCAGCAGTTCGCACACTTCGCGCACCGCACCATGGCCGCCTGCCGCCGCCGTCACATGATGCACGCGGTTGCGCACTTCAGGCCTGCCATTGGGCACGCTGACGGCAAAACCGACCCGGGTCAGGATGGGGAAATCGATCACGTCGTCGCCGATGAAGCCGCACTGATCAGCGCTAAAACCGGTATCGCACAACAGCTTCTCGAACGGCACCCTCTTGTCATGCACGCCTTGCAGCACATGCATGATGCCCAAATCGCTGCCGCGGCGCGCGACGATCAATGACTGGCGCGCGCTGATGATCGCCGTTTGCACGCCCGATTGCTGCAGCAGCTTGATGCCGAGGCCATCGTGCACATTGAAGGTTTTCATCATTTCGCCTTCCGGGCCGAAATGCAAGCTGCCATCGGTCAGCACGCCATCGACATCGAAAATCATCAGCCTGACCTTCGCTGCCCGTTCCATGCTCTGCTGCGTAGCATCCATCAGATCACCTTCGCGCGGGTCAGGTCGTGGATGTGCAAGGCGCCGACCAGCTTGCCATGGGCGTCGACCACCAGCATCTGGTTGATCCGGTACTGCTCCATCACGGCGACTGCGTCCACGGCCAGCTGATCGGGTCCGATGCTGTGCGGCGCGGCGTGCATCACGTCACGGATGACAACGCCGGTGAAGTCCTGCACCCGCTCGATCAGGCGACGCAAGTCGCCGTCGGTAAACATGCCGACCGGGCGCTGCTCGCTATCGACGATGGCGGTCATGCCCATGCCCTTTCTGGTCATTTCCAGCAAGGCCGCGCTCAATGCGGCCTCCGGCGCCACGCTTGGCACCGCAGCGCCGCTGCGCATCACATCGCGCACGTGGGTCAGCAAACGCCGACCCAGCGCGCCGCCCGGATGCGAAAGGGCGAAATCGTCCTCCTTGAAGCCGCGCAAATCGAGCAGCGCGACGGCCAGCGCGTCACCCAGCGCCAGCGTGACTGTGGTGCTGGCGGTCGGCGCCAGATTCAGCGGACAGGCTTCCTGCGCCACCGAGACATCCAGATGCACGTCAGCCAGTTGCGCCAGGCTGGAACCGGGCTTGCCGGTCATCGCGATCAACGTCGCGCCCATCCGTTTCACCAGCGGCAAGATGGCCATCAGTTCGGTCGTTTCGCCCGAATTGGAAATTGCGATGAAAGCGTCGCAGGACGTGATCATGCCCAGGTCGCCATGCGCCGCTTCGCCGGGATGGACAAACATCGCCGGCGTGCCGGTCGAGGCCAGCGTGGCGGCGATTTTGCGCGCGATATGACCCGATTTGCCCATGCCCGATACCACCACCCGCCCCTTGCAAGCGAGCAGCAACGCGACCGCATGGCCGACACTGTCATCCGTTTCCAGCCGCGCGTGCAGCGCAACAATCGCATCAGCCTCGATTTGGAGGGTCTCGCGCGCCAGCAGCAACGCGCGACGCGCGGTGTCGGTGTTTGCGTCAAAAGCTTTCAACATTTTTTTATCATCGGTTACACTCATCCCGAAAGTATAAACGAATTTCGCAAAGCAAAAAACTTGCCAGTCACAACTATTCAAGGTTTTCAATGATGTCCATGCACCCACCATGTTTTCATCACTAGAATTGATCCTGATGCTGATGGGCAGCGCCGTGCTCGGCGTCGTCGCTTTTCGCATGATGCATCTGCCGCCGATGCTCGGTTACCTGGTGGTAGGCATGCTGATCGGCCCGCACGCGCTGGGCCTGGCAGTGCAAAGCGAAGAGAGCACGACGCTGGCCGAATTCGGCGTCGTGTTCCTGATGTTTTCGATCGGCCTTGAATTCTCGTTACCCAAGCTGGTCGCCATGCGCCGCATCGTGTTCGGGCTGGGTTTGGCGCAAGTGGTCACCACGATCGTCGCCACAATGGTCTTCGGCGTACTGATCGCCGGGTTGCTGCCAGCCTCGGTCCAAATCAGCTGGCAAATGTCGTTCGCGCTGGGCGGCGCGCTGGCGATGTCGTCCACCGCCATCGTGTCGAAAATGCTGACCGAACGACTGGAACTGGAAAGCGAGCAAGGTCGCAAGATCATCGGCATCTTGCTGTTCCAGGACCTGGCCGTGGTGCCACTATTGATCATGATTCCGGCGCTGGCGCAGAACTCCAACGATTTGCTCGAAACGCTGGCCTGGGCTGGCGCCAAGGCGATCATCGTGCTGGTGCTGCTGCTGTTTCTGGGCCAGAAACTGGTGCGTTTCTGGTTCGCCATCGTCGTCAAGCAGCGCTCGCAGGAATTGTTCATGCTGAACCTGCTGCTGATCACGCTGGGCGCTGCCTGGATCACCGAGCGCGCAGGCTTGTCGCTGGCGCTGGGCGCATTCGTGGCCGGCATGCTGATTTCGGAAACCCAGTACAAGCATCAGGTCGAGGAAGACATCAAGCCGTTCCGCGATGTGCTGCTGGGGCTGTTTTTCATCACGGTCGGCATGCTGCTCGATCTGCATGTGGTGTTCGAGCACTGGTGGCTGGTGCTGATCTTGTTAATCGGCCCGGTGCTGTTCAAGTTCGCGCTGATCGCGCTGCTGGCCAGGCTGTTCGGCGCCTCGAGCGGGGTCTCGATACGTACCGCTCTGGCGCTGGCTCAAGCTGGCGAATTCGGCTTCGTGCTGATCAACCTGGCCGGCGGCATGAAGCTGATAGACCCGTTCATCATCCAGGTCGTGCTGGCGGCGATGGTGCTGTCGATGCTGGCAGCGCCCTTCCTGATTGCCAAGTCCGACCAGATCGTGCTGAAGGTGGCGAGCAACGAATGGATGATGCAATCGCTGGTGCTCACTAAAATCGCCAGCAACACGATGTCCAGCAACAAGCATGTGATCGTGGCCGGCTTCGGACGCAACGGCCAGAGCCTGGCGACCTTGCTGAGCGAAGAGCAAATCGATTATCACGCGCTCGACCTGGACCCGGAACGGGTGCAGCAGGCCCAAGCAGCCGGCGCCCAGGTATCGTACGGCGATGCGGCGCGGCGCGAAAGCCTGATTGCGGCCGGCATTACACGCGCCAGCGTGCTCGTCATCACCTATGCCGGCACCAAGTCGGCACTGAAGGTGCTGCATCTGGTACATGAACTGGCGCCGACGCTGCCGGTAATCGTGCGCAGCTATGATGATACCGACCTCGACCTGCTAAAAAGCGCAGGCGCCGCCGAAGTGGTGCCGGAAGCACTGGAAGGCAGCCTGATGCTCGCTTCACATGCACTGGTGATGCTGGGCGTGCCGCTGGTGCGCGTCGCGCACCGGATGCAGGCCGCGCGCGAAGCGCGCTATGCATCGCTGCGCGGTTATTTTCACGCCAGCGACGAAGCCGGCGAAGACGAGCAATTGAGTGTGCGCCTGCATTCGGTTGTGCTGCCGGAGCAGGCCAGAGGCGTCGGGATGACGCTGGCACAACTCGACATGGCCGCCATCGGCGCCGAAGTGACGACGATACGACGCGGCAAGACCAGCCTGGCCGCCACACCCGATACGCTGCTGCAAACAGGCGATGTCGTCGTTTTGCGCGGCACCGCCGACGCCGTCGAAAACGGCGAACGACGCTTGCTGAGCTAGCCGCTGTCAGGGCCGGTCGGGAGCTTGCCCGGGCGGATCGTCGGTCAGTTTGCCAAGAGGTCAGGCGATGTAGGCCAGCGTCAAAATGCCAGCGCAACCCCGACGTGCTGTCCGACTTCGATCTGCTGCACTTCGCCCTGCGTGACGATGCAATTCATGCCAAAGCAGATTGCGCCGTCGAGTTCAGGCTTGGTGCGGTAGCTGCGCAGCACATCTTGCGGGTCAGGCCCGACCTGCCCGGTAGCCTGGTCAACCGATGGTATCGTGCAGCGCGGACAAGGCTTGACGGGCGTCAAAAGCATTTGTCCAAGTCCAAATGACTCGGCCACATCCTCATCGAACGCCGCCATCGCGTCGAACACCAGATTGGGACGAAAACGGTCCATCGTCAACGCGGCGCGACCGGCCACGACCAGCTTCTCATTCAAGTCAATCAGCGACGCGCTGGCGATCACGAGCACAGGATAGCCATCGGCAAAGCGGGTCGATGCCACCACGCCGCCGGTCCATTTTTCGCTCGCAGCGCGTAATGTCGAGGCGCGCACCAGCCGGCACGCCGTCCCGATCGCAGCAGAAAACCAGGCCGCCGCCGCCGCGCCGCAATCCCGGGCCGGCACGCAGTCGTCCCATATCTGCACCATCAGCGGCGCGGCAAGGGGTGCAGGCGAGGCCAGTTCGATCTCAAGCATGGGCATGCCTGGTGCACTCACCATCAGCCTGGCGTCTGCCGGCATCGTCTCTATCGACCGCCCTGCTGCCAACGTTTGCGCACCGGGCGCATGGAGTCGCGGCACGATCAACGCCATGCGTGGATACTCGCGCTGGCTCAGAAAATGGCCGGCCGCATCGACCACCATCCATTCACGGTCGGAAATTGATCGCGTTGTCGATACAGAAGTTGCGCCGATCGTCAAACCGGTGCGCGTCAACGTGGCCGCGCGCAGCGCGATGCCGGCACAAGATTTGATTGGATACAGCGTGATGCCGGACAAGGTGGCCATGAGCAGACAGCGAACGCCGCCACTATTGATGTGAGCACAGTATCGCACGGCAAGTAACCCTGTCGCGCTGCACCACCATTTGCGCAAGATCAAATCCGCTACCCCGATCTGGCAGCGCAATTGGATTACCATAAACCGGCAAGCAACGCAGTTCGGCCGCTTCCGGCCAGTTTCACTGGCCGCTGGCAGCATCCGATTTTGAACCGACCTCGTGGGGGACATGATGGGATTACTCAATCAACTGGCAGACAAGGTAATGAGCTCGCTCGGCGCGCACAAGCAAGATCCGGTCGCGCAGGGTGACTTGATGGGCAGTATCACGGGCTTGATCGACAGCGTCGGTGGCTTCCCCGCATTGCTGCAAAAACTGAAAGAAGGCGGACTGACGGATCAGGTTACATCCTGGATCGGCGAGGGCGAAAATCAGGCAGTGTCAGGCGACCAGATCAAGGCGGCGCTGGGGGAAGAAAACATCGGGCAGGTGGCTCAGGAGGCGGGCATCGATACCGAGCAAGCCGCTACGGGACTGGCGCAACTGCTGCCGCATGTGATCAGCCAACTGACGCAAGGAGGACAAATCCCGCAAGGCGCCTTGCTCGAGCAAGGCTTGAATTTACTGAAGGGCAAGCTGCCCAATTAGGCTGGTCGGGGCGCATGCCATGCTCCGGGCAAGATCAAAAAAACCCCGCATTTGCGAGGTTTTTTGATGGCGGCAACAAGCCGCAATGGCCGAGTATGCGTCAGACGTTGAACAGGAAGTTCAAAACATCGCCATCCTTGACGATATATTCCTTGCCCTCGGCGCGCATCTTGCCCGCATCCTTGGCGCCGGCTTCGCCCTTGTTGGCGATGAAGTCGTCGTAGGCAATGGTTTGGGCGCGGATGAAGCCACGTTCGAAATCGGTGTGGATCACACCGGCCGCCTGTGGCGCCGTGTCGCCGACATGAATGGTCCATGCGCGCACTTCCTTGACCCCGGCGGTAAAGTAGGTTTGCAAGCCGAGCAACTTGTACGCGGCGCGGATCAGACGATCCAGGCCAGCTTCCTGCATCCCCATGTCGGTCAGGAACGCATCCTTGTCGGCATCGTCGAGATCGGCGATTTCAGCTTCGATCGCGGCGCAGATGGCAACCATCGGCGCGCCCTGCTCCTTGGCGTAAGCAGCCAACTGGTCGAGCAGCACATTGTCGGTAAAACCGGTGTCGGACACGTTGCCGACGTACATCGCCGGCTTCGCCGTGATCAGGCACAGTGGCTTGATCAGCAACAACTCGTCGGCGTCGAGACCCATCGCGCGCACCGGCTTGGCATCGTTCAGGTGTGGCAGCATGCGCTCCAGCAACTCGACCAGCTTGGCCGCATCCTTGTCCCCGGAACGCGCTTTCTTGTGTTCGCGGTGAATCGCCTTTTCGACGGTCGCCATGTCGGCCAGCGCTAGTTCGGTCTGGATTACTTCGATGTCGTCGAGCGGGCTGATCTTGCCGGCCACGTGGATCACGTTGTCATCTTCGAAGCAGCGCACGACATTGACGATCGCATCCGTTTCGCGGATGTGGGCCAGAAACTGGTTGCCCAGCCCCTCGCCTTGCGACGCACCAGCGACCAGGCCGGCGATATCGACGAATTCGACGATCGCGTGCTGCACGCGCTGCGGCTTGACGATGGCGGACAGCGCATCAAGGCGCGGGTCCGGCACTTCGACGACGCCGACGTTCGGTTCGATCGTGCAAAACGGATAATTTTCAGCCGGAATGCCAGCCTTGGTCAGCGCGTTGAAGAGGGTGGACTTGCCGACGTTCGGCAAGCCGACGATGCCGCATTGAAGACTCATGAAAAACCTTTAATAATCATTTCGAAGCTGCACAGGAAAACAGGATGATGGCGAACCGGGCGCGGCACGCAGGTGCCAGCGCAGATGCCCGTTATTCCCAAATAGGGGTCAATTATAACCGTCCCGGTTGCGCTGATCCATAGGCCGCTTGCGAGTAGCGCACGCGGGACCGGCGCAACGCGGTGCGGCGCAGTCTGGCGCCGCAAGCGGACGCTGCAATCACGAACACGCCTGCTCGTTACTGGCACGATTGCCTTCGGCCTTGGCATCCGTTTGCGTCATGTAGCGACCGGCCTTGGTCTTGCCATAGTATCTTGTACCGGCGCAGTGATACACCTTCGATGCTGTGTTCACCCAGACCTTGCCATTGTCTTCACTGCCTGGCGCTGCCGACACTTTGCTCGCGGCACCAGATGCCTTGCCCGCCGGAGCCGGCGCCGTTCCCGACGCCGCCATCGGATTGACAACCATCACGACCTTGGTCGACGCTGATGGCGCAGTTTGCGCATGACCAAAGAGCGGCCACGAGAGTGCTGCACCGAGCACCAGCGATTTTACAAATGATGTCATTTTTTCCTTTATACGGGCCGCGCATAACAACTTGCAATGGGTAGCGCTGCGCCGCCCATGATACTGCACGCTGCGCCCGGCCATGATGCCAAAAACCATTCAAAAAAACACGCCGCTCTGCTTGCGCCGCCTCAAGTACGGCTGAGTCGGCCTCGTTACCATTTCTGAACCTGGCCGCCGGCCAGAAAAATCGGTTCGGGAGTGCGCGATGACGATCAGGATGGCGAGCTTCGCGGCCGCGCTTTTTTGGGCATTGTTTTTGGTTTTGCCTCTGACATTATGCGGCGCCGCCAGCGCACAAGTGGCAAAAATGCTGCCAGCCGATGCGCCAG
>JBLHNV010000083.1:0-9771 GCA_047623125.1 Janthinobacterium sp.
AAAGCCACCGGATGCTGCTGGGAGCGGGTTTTCTGGCCGTCGGCATCATCGACATCGGGCACATCCTGTCGTTCAGCGGCATGCCCGACTTAGTCACCCCCAGCGGCACTGAAAAAACGATCTTTTGCTGGCTGGCCGGACGCTATGTGGCGGCGCTAACTTTGCTGGAAATCGCCGCGTTGCCAAAAAAAAGCTGATCTCCGGGCATTTGCCGCGCGGCTGTGCTGGCGGCGCTGGCCGGCGCTGCGCTCATTTGGTGGGTGGGATTGTTTGCTGCCGATACCATGCCTGCCACCTTCGTTGCGGGCCAGGGATTGACCCCGTTCAAGAGCGCAGCCGAATATCTGCTTGTCGCACTGTACGGCGCGGCCGCCGTTATCTTTTTCGTCAGAAGCAGGCAGGCGCACAGCAACGACCTGCAGTGGCTCGCCGCCGCAGCCTGAGTCCAGGGCCTGGCGGAAATGTACTTCACGCTGTATAGCGATGTGACCGACATCTTCAATCTGATGGGCCACCTGTATAAGCTGATTTCATACGTCATGGTGTACCGTGCGATATTCGTATCCGGAGTCCATGCACCTTATCTGCAAATGGACCTTGAGCATGGGCGACTGCAAGCGCTGCTGGCCACGATTCCCGACCCGATCTGGCTCAAGGATGTGAACGGTGTCTTTTTGGCGTGCAACAAGGCTTTCGAGCGGCTATACGGCGCAACAGAATCCGATATCGTCGGCAAGACCGGGGACGACTTCAACCACCATGAGCGCGCCGATTTTTTCATCTGGAATGGTCACGCAACAACATCGACAATGCCCTTGATCAACGAAGAATGGCTGACCTTCGCCCTTGATGGCTACCGGGGCTTGTTCGAAACCACGCAAGCGCCGATGTCCGGCGCAGACGGTAGCGTCATCGGCGTCATCGGCATCATCGGCATCGCGCACGACATCACGTCGCGCAAGAACGCCGAAGATAAAATCAGGAACCTTGCCTTCTTCGACCCGCTGACGCATTTGCCGAACCGGCGATTATTGCTCGATCGGCTCAATCAGGCGATCGCCAGCAACGGCCGCAGCAAGCGCAACAGCGCGCTGCTCTACATCGACCTCGATAACTTCAAGAGCATCAACGATTCGCTCGGCCATGACACCGGCGACATGCTGCTGGAACAAGTCGCTAAGCGGCTCGTTGACTGCATGCGCAAAGGCGATACGGTAGCGCGGCTGGGCGGCGATGAGTTTCTGATCATATTGAACGATCTCAGTACCAGCGCAAGCAAAGCGGTCAAACACGCCGAAGCGGCGACAAAAAAAAATTCTGTCAATACTGAGCCAGCCGTACCAGCTCGGCAACTACGAGCATCACAGCACGTCCAGCATTGGCATCACGCTGCTCGATGGACATGATGCAAACACCGACGATCTGTTGAAACGGGCGGACCTGGCCATGTACCAGGCCAAGGCAGCCGGGCGCAACACGCTGCGCTTCTTTGACCCGCAGATGCAGGCCGAACTGACGGCGCGCGCGGCGCTGGAAGGCGATTTGCGCGAGGCGCTGAAACAAGGGCAACTGCTGCTGCATTATCAAGCACAGATGAATAACCAGGGCCAGGTAAAGGGCGCCGAGGCGCTGGTGCGCTGGCAACATCCCGTGCGCGGTCTGGTGTATCCGCTGGACTTCATTGCGATAGCCGAGGATTCCGGATTGATCCTGCCGCTCGGCCTGTGGGTACTGGAAACGGCCTGTTTTCAACTGGCCGCGTGGTCTGCGCTGCCGCAACTGGCGCACCTGACCATTTCCGTCAACGTCAGCGCGCACCAATTTCGCCAGAGCGGCTTCGTGGATCAGGTGCTGGCGGTGCTGGAACGCAGCGGGGCCGCACCGCAACGACTCAAGCTGGAACTGACCGAAAGTTTACTGCTCGATGACGTGGAAGATATCATCGTCAAGATGAGCGCATTAAAACAAAAAGGCGTGGGTTTCTCGTTGGATGATTTTGGCACCGGCTACTCGTCGTTGTCTTACCTGAAACGATTGCCGCTTGACGAACTGAAGATCGACAAGTCCTTCGTGTGCGACGTCCTGACCAATCCGAGCGATGCCACGATCGCGCGCACCATTATCGTGCTGGCCCAGAACCTGAGCATGGGCGTCATCGCCGAAGGCGTCGAGACGGTAGCGCAGCGCGACTTCCTTTTGAATGCCGGTTGCCATGCATATCAGGGTTATTTATTTCATCGCGCCTGTGCCATTGAGCAGTTCGAGCAATTTGCGCAGCAAGTCTGGCAGCGCGCCTGACGATCCCGGTTGCAACAGCCCGTCTGCGCTTGCGGTTTTATCCATTTGGCGTATTATGAACATTCAAATGGAGATGTCATGTTGACGAGCAAAAAATTTTCCGGAAAGGAACGCGCCGCCGGCGCCGGACGGGCAACGCCAGCGCTGTTCCATCACATCGTATCAAGTGAAATCCTGGCCGGCTTCGCTGCCGTCAAGTCGATACGCGCAGGCTATCCAGCGCGCATCTTGAAGTCGGCCAGCAGCTTTTTCGGTGTACCGGATGCGCGCATTCAATCGATTGCGCAAGTGCCGGCAACGACCGCAAACCGCCTGGAGAAAAACGACGCCAACATCGACTCGGCGGCCACTGAACGCATGTTCAGGATGGGCGCCGTGACGCGCATGGCAATCGACGTGTTCGAGCAGGAAGCGGCGGCCATTGCGTGGATGCGGCAACCCAACAGCGCGCTCGGCAATGCTGCGCCGCTGGACCTGATGGATACGGAACCGGGTGCGGCATCGGTGCGCCAGGTGCTCAATGCGATCGCCACCGGTGGCGTCGCTTGAGGCTGTGGCGCATCACGACCAGAAAATGGGCGCTCGACAAACTGTGCGACGGCGCGCGATTGTATGGCGGGCGCTGGAATCCGAGCGGTTATCCGGCCATGTATGCCGGCAGCACGATCGCCATTTGCGCGCTGGAGAAATTCGTGCACCTGGCCGGGGCGCTGCACCCTCCGATGGTGCTGGTGGCCATCGATCTGCCTGACGATGATGCCTTGCGCATTGAGCCGTCGCTATCACACTTGCCGCAAGACTGGGCCGACTTGCCAGCGCCTGGCAGCACCCAGGAATTTGGCCGCCAGTGGCTGCAATCAAACAAGGAACTGATCATGCTGGTGCCGTCGGCGATCATTCCGGAATCCATCAATGCCGTCATCAATCCGGCCCACCCTGATTACACGAACGTAAGATTGTCCATCGTGCGCGATTTCACGTTCGATGCGCGCATGTTCAAGTGCTGAGCAGGCCATGACCAACGCATCGGCCATGGATGCGCTAAGATGAATCGGAAGCTGCCGGACCTGAAGCTGCGGGTTCGCGTTGCCAACCTCACATCATAACCCCCTGCTCGGCAACCACAAAGGACACGATCAATGATCAAGTTTTACTTCCACCCTTCTCCGAACCCGCTCAAGGTCGCGCTGTATCTGGAAGAAATCGGCGAGCCGTATCAAATGATTCCGATCGACACGCGCAAAGGCGAACAGCACGCCCCCGCGTTCATGGAAATCAACCCGAATGCCAAGACACCAGCAATGCAAGATGGTGAAGCCACCGTGTTCGACAGCAACGCCATGCTGCTGTACCTGGCTGAAAAAAGCGGAAAATTCGTGCCTGAAAACACGCCTGCGGCCAGAGCCGACATGTATTCGTGGCTGATGTTCATCGCCTCCGGCATCGGCCCCTACTCCGGCCAGGCGGTCCACTTCAAGCACTTCGCACCCGAACCCAAGCAATACGCCGTCAATCGCTATGAATTCGAAGCATGGCGCCACTGGAACATTATCAACGACCGCCTTGGCAAGCAGCGCTACATGATCGGCGACACGTACACGCTGGTCGACATGTCGATCTGGGGCTGGGCGCGCGCAGTACCGTTCATCCTGGGCCCCGATGCGTGGAAAAAGTTGCCGCATGTGAAGCGCTTGCTCGATGAAATCAATGCCCGGCCCGCAGCACAGCGCGCCGAAGCACTGAAATCGCAGCACGTCTTCAAGACCGACATGGACGATGAAGCCAGGCAAGCGATGTTCCCGCAAAACGCGCAACTGCCCGCATAACTGACGTACACACTGACGTACACACTGACGCCGCGCACACTGGCGGCGCACCAACTTATTTAACAAGGAATCCCGATGACAATCAAGGCGGTAGTGTTCGATGCCTATGGCACGCTGTTCGATGTCTACTCGATAGGCGCACTGGCGGAACAACTTTACCCGTCACAAGGGGCAGTGATCGCGACGCTGTGGCGCGACAAGCAAATCGAGTACACGCGCCTGACCACGATGTCCGACCCGCACGGCGCAACGGGCAGCAAATACTATCAATCGTTTCAGGACTTGACGCGCCTGGCGCTGCAATACACTTTGGAGCGACTGCACCTGGCGCCGGAACCGGCCAACCTGGACGCGCTGATGCAGCAATACCAGCGCTTGACGCCCTTCCCCGAAAACATGGCGGTGCTGGAACAACTGAAGGCAGCCGGCATCCAGTGCGCGATTTTATCCAACGGCAATGCCGAGATGCTGGACAGCGTTGTCGCCAGCGCCGGCATGACCCACCTGCTCGACCATGTGATCTCGGTCGACAGTATCCGCCTGTTCAAGACCGCCCCTGAAAGCTACGCCCTGGTCCAGCAGCGCATCGCCGTCCAGAAAGACGAAATCCTGTTCGTGTCCAGCAATGCCTGGGATGCGCTGGGCGCCACCTGGTTCGGCTTCCAGACGCTGTGGATCAACCGCCAGAACCTGCCGTTTGAAACCATCGGACCAAAGCCCATTTACAGCGGCAACAACCTGAAGCGCGTGCTGGAGATCGTGCCGGTCTGAGGCCTGAGGCCGGACTCACGAAAAAAGACACTGACACCGTTCGGAACGGACGCCCTTTGCAGTGGGCGGCAAGTTCCGAACCCGGTTGCGAGCGCCAGCCCGGCTTGGAGCTGCGGCGCGTATGGAACGCGTCAGTGCTTGAAACGCTTCAGTGCTTGGAACGCATCAATGCGTCGCCCCCCATACCTGCGCCACGCGCGCATCGCGACCACAACTTTGACGGTAATAAGCATAGCGAATAGGATTTTTCTTGTAGTAATCCTGGTGGTATTGTTCGGCCGGATAAAACTTCGTTAACGCGATCGTCTCGGTAAAAATCTGCTTGATCTTGCCCGCCTTCAGGATCGCCGCACGACTGGCCTCGACCGCCGCGCGCTGGGCATCACTGTTGACAAAGATCGCGCTGCGGTACTGGCTGCCGACGTCGCAGAACTGGCGGTCCTTGACGGTCGGATCGATGTGATGCCAAAAATAATCCAGCAGCGCCGCATACGTCACCTTGGACGGATCGTAATTCACCTGAACCACTTCGACATGGCCGCTGTTGCCGGCGCTGACCTGCTCATAGGTCGGATTGGCCAGCGCGCCGCCGCTATAGCCGGACTCGACCGTCAACACCCCCGGCAATTTTTCGAAATCGGCTTCGATGCACCAGAAACAGCCGCCGCCGAACACGGCGCTGGCACTGGCCGCAGTCGGCCCCTGTGCGTGAACCTGAGCCTGCGTGGTCAAGCCCAGCAACAACATCGACAACATCAATGGCAAGCGTTTCATGTGCGCAACTCCGGTAATGGTTGACCCGCAAGGATGAATTGCAGCGCGACGCCATTATTGCAATAACGCAGGCCGCTCGGCTTCGGTCCATCCTTGAATATGTGACCCTGATGGCCGCCGCAACGCACGCAGTGGTATTCGGTGCGGGGAAAGACCATCTTGTAATCCGTCCTGGTCGCGAGCGCGTTCGGCAAGCCGTCGTAAAAGCTCGGCCAACCGGTGCCGCTATCGTACTTGGTGGCGCTGTCGAACAGCGCATTGTTGCAGGCGGCGCAGACAAACGTGCCCTTGCGCTTCTCGGCGTCGAGCGCGCTGCTGCCGGGGCGCTCCGTCCCCTCTTCGAACAACACGTTGTAGCTTGCCGGCGACAACAGTTGCTTCCATTGGGCCGGCGTCTTGACGACGACGGGCTTCGTCTCGGACGCAGCGGCGGCGGGGGCCAGGCGCAACAGCGCCGCGCTGCCAAACAGCTTGGATAAATGCTTGAACAATTGACGACGTTTCATGTTGGGCTCCGGGTTCGCAGTGATGGAATGATTTTAACCTTACTGATCATTCGTCGCAGCAATGCGCGGATACTGACACATTGCGGTGCCGATCCCCGCTTATTTCGGGCATACATGCGCACGCTACAGTCCGTTACCGCCTAGAATGATGTATTCCTTGCATCTTGCCGCCCATCGGCTACCTCAATGAAACAAGCAAACCAACCCAGCGCTGCCGCGCATGCGCCGATACCGCCAACACCACCCGTGCCGGCGATACCAATGATCGCCGTGCCTTTGCTGTCGCTGGCCGCGTTTGGCAGCGGCATGTCGCTGCGCGTGACGGATCCGTTGCTGCCGTTGCTGACGCAAGACTTTGCCGTCTCGCTGGGTGATGCATCGCTGGTCATTACAGCATGCTCCGTGGCCTACGGGCTGTCGCAGATGCTCTTTGGCCCGCTGGGCGATCGCCATGGAAAATATTTCATCGTCGCCTGCGCCGCCTTCGCCTGCGCCTTCACTGCCATCTTGTGCGCCATGGCATCGGGCTTTACGTCACTGATCGTCGCCCGTCTGCTGGCGGGGGTCACCGCAGCAGCCATTATCCCGCTGTCCATGGCATGGATAGGCGACGTGGTTCCCTATGAGCAGCGGCAGCCGGTGCTGGCACGCTTCCTGATCGGGCAAATTTTGGGCTTGTCGGCCGGCGTATTCATCGGCGGACTGGCGGCCGATGCGCAGCAATGGCGGCTGCCGTTTTTCCTGATCGCCATCATTTTTGCCGTCGTCGGCAGCAGCTTGCTGGTATTGAACCGACGTCTTCCGCCGCACGCAAAACTCGTGCGCAAGGTCGAAGGTTCGGCGCTGCGCCACATGCTGTCCGAGTTCAAACAAATCGGCTCCTTGCCTTGGGCGCGTCTGGTGCTGATCACCGTATTTCTCGAAGGGATCTTTCTGTACGGCCCGTTTGCCTTTATCGCGACCCATCTGCACCATGTGTATGACATGTCACTGACGGCCGCAGGTGCGACCATCATGCTGTTCGGGCTTGGCGGATTTGTGTTTGCGATCGCATCAAGGACGCTGGTGCGGCGCCTGGGCGAGACCGGTTTGTCGCAATGGGGCGGCATCATCCTGACGTCGTCGCTGGTAGTGGTTGGCGCCGCGCCCGTTTGGTGGTGGGCCATGCCAGCGTGCTTCATGGCCGGCCTTGGTTTCTATATGCTGCACAATACCTTGCAAATCAATGCGACCCAGATGGCACCGGAGCGCCGTGGTGCGGCCGTATCCGCATTCGCTGCCTGTTTTTTTCTCGGGCAATCGGTCGGGGTCGGTATTCTGGGCCGCCTGGTCGGGCGCATCGGCACCGAAAGCATCATGCTGATCGGCGCGCTCGGCGTGCTCGCTGTTTCGATGCATTTCAGCTGGCGCCTGAGAAAAGGAAAGCCCGCGGTTTTTCTTTGAAAAATAGACAATCCGACATCACGCGCACGGCACGGCGCACCGATCGGTGTCAAGAAGCTGATGGACACGGCGGATATGCCCGTCAGCTCGGTTGAATGCAGCGTCATTGGATCAGTACTAAGTAATTTCATGCCCCCTGACAACCTTTTTCAAGGAATACATCATTACAATCAGGAAATTCCTATTTTGAAACCGACATGATGAAATTACTATTTTCCCTGAGCGCGTTAGCGTTAATGACCTCCCTCAGCGGATGCGGCGTTCTGGCAGCACCTTGCCGGGTAACTTCTGCCGTGCTGAAAATGGTGCCGGTTGTAGGGCACGCGGCAGCACTGCCAACCGACGCCTGCGCTGCCGTCATCGATTAAGCATGCTGCGCTTTTGCAAACGGCAAGCTTGGAACAGCGCACAACCCCAGGCAAGCAATCGAGCCCCCTCTCGCCGTGCCAAGCAAGAAGACATCATTTTTTATTCAAGATCGATCCCAGCACGTCGAGCAGCGGCATGCCATTGTCATAGGCGCTGCTGCAAAGCAGATGCAAAGCAGAGGAAGAAAGCCAGCGTCAACGCACTGTTTCAGGGCAGCACATCGCGGCAGCTATTTATTTTCGACCCACTCATATAGCGGCTTGCCTTTGTCGACAACATGTACGGTATAAATTTTTAACGACACGTCGCCAACCACCTTGAACCCGGCATGCGGCACGCCGCGTTCGCTCATGAGGGACGCACCGGTAGCAATCTTGACGGCATCTTTGCCAAGCGACTGAACCATTGTGCCTTGCACGACATAACCGGCTTCGGTCCCATGGTGAAAATGCCGCCCGACCACTTCCCCCGGTTGGTATTCGGTAATAGCCGAAACCACTTCCATCTTGGGCGCACCGGACAGATCGACCCGACTCAACTCCTTCCTATCGCCGGATTCCTGCGCCAGCGCTGATGCCAGTAAACCGGCGCTCAGGACCATTACGCCAATACATCTTGTTGCAATATAGCTTGCTCCGAATGACGTCATTGCATCGTCTCCCATAAGAAATTTTTGCCAACATGACTTGTTCATTATGCAGGGCAGTCTCAAGTACCGACGACAACACTGAATCCGTTTTTATTTACAAAAAATATGCTACTACTGCCACACCCTTGGCCCCCCTACTCCAACACCACCCTCGCATTGATCGCCTGCGTCAGGCGGCCGTTGGAAGCGTGTAGCGCAGTGGCGAACGCCGCTACTTGTTCAGCGGATGCGAAAATCGGCTGCTTCATGACAACCCAGCGCACGCATTCGGTACGCGGCAGGGTCGTCAGCGCATCCTTGAAACGGTCGTAATTGCGCGCTTCAGGCAACAACGCGGCGGCCGAAAATAGTTGCACCGGAGCGCTCGTGTCTTGCTGCGCTATCAGCATCGCCAACCACAGGCCGGCGATCGCCGGGTTTTTCGCGCCTTGCTCGATCATGACGACGACGACGGCCAGATGACCATCCTTGTCGGCGTGCACCAGATGCGCTTCCATCGGATAAGACTTGCCTTTGGTGCGGTTTTCGCTGGGTGTGTGAAAATGTAATTGTTTGAGTTCGAACGTGATGCCATCGAGAACGATGCTGCTGCCACTGGCGAAATCCATTTGCATCATATGGCCATTGTTGACGAGTTTGCCGCCGCCAGGCCGGTAAGAAAACAGGATAGGCTTCAGACCGCCGCGCAGGTCGCCCTTCTGGCTGATCGGCGACTGGGTCTTGCCGCCGCAGGCGCTCTCGCCTGGCGCCAGCGCCCCCCATTTAGCGGGTACGCTGCCTCCAGAATAAGCGCTGTGCACATCGGCAGCCGATGCGGGGACGCCAAAAAAAGCGCCTGCAAGCAGCCCGACGCACGCGACCAAAACAGTTTTTTTCACGATGGATTCCACAAGTTAACTGGTAAAAGTGCTGCGATGGCGATCACGCAAAAGAGTTGCTCGTTGCTCGTTGCTCGTTGCTCGTTGCTCGTTGCTCGTTGCTCGTTGCTCGTTGCTCGTTGCCCTCAGATAAATATTGCATTAAAATAAAAGTTTATTATTAATTTAAAGTGACATAAAAGCAAGTCACTCTTACAATGTTTACTTTGGTTGGCTATGTAGCCTCGTTTGAGTTCAATCAGATCACTGCGCGACCC
>JBLHNV010000084.1:0-9529 GCA_047623125.1 Janthinobacterium sp.
CTCATGGTGTTCTTTCAAAAAAGGTTGGACCGTCGCGTGGGCAGGCGCCGCGCTGACCGGCGCAGCGACCGCATTGACGCATTCTGATGCGAATCAGTTGCGTACCGGCTTGCCGGTCTGCATCATGCCCATGATCCGTTCCTGGGTCTTCGGATGGCTCAGCAATTCCAGGAATGCCTTGCATTCCATGTCGAGGAACCATTGCTCGCTGACCAGCGACCCCTGATCGACATCGCCGCCGGACACGATCTCGGCGATCATGTCGCCCAGCTTGAAATCATGCGCGGAAACAAAGCCGCCGCCTTGCATGTTGACCAGTTGCGCCTTGATCGTGCCCCAGCCGTAGCGGCCGGTAACAGGAATCAAGGTAGGCAGCGGCGGACGGTAGCCGCTGTCGAACATCGCGCGCGCTTCGACCTTGGCCACGTGCAGCAATTCATGGATATTGAACACGATGACGTCGGAGGCCGACAAATAACCCATCTTTTTCGCTTCGAGCGCCGATTTTGACACGTTCGCCATCGCCGCATTGGTGAAGCCATCCTTCAAAAAGTGCAAGATGTCGCCGCCTTGCGCCGACTTCGCTGCACGCACGGCCGCTTCTTTCAAGCCGCCACCGGCAGGGATCAGTCCGACGCCGACTTCGACCAGGCCGATGTAAGACTCGATCGACGCCACGCGCTTCGACGCATGCAGCGCCATCTCGCAACCGCCGCCCAGCGCCAGGCCTGCAACGGCAGCCACGACTGGCACGTTGGAATACTTGAGCGCCATGAAGGTGTCTTGCAACAGCTTGATGCCAGGCTCCATCGCCTTCGCACCACCTTGCATGAACAGCGGCAGCGCCGCCTGCAAGTCGGCGCCGGCCGAGAATGCGCCGCCTTCGGCTGCGTCAGCGCTCCAGATCACCAGACCCTTGAAATTCTTTTCGGCTTCGGCCAGGGCCATCTTCAAGCCATTAATGACGCCTTCGCCGATCACGTGCATCTTCGTTTTCAGCGAAATCACCAGCACGTCGTCGTTTGCGTGCCACAGGCGAACCGACTCGTCTTCGAACACGGTGACGCCCGATGTGGCGCCATTTTGGGCACCGCTACCGAGCACCGGCGCGCGAAATGGCTGGCGCTCGTAGACCGCCAGCGTCGAGCGCGGCACGTAGCTTTTCGACAAGGCTGAGTAAGAACCGTCAGGCGTATGCACGCCTCGGTCGGCGACCGGAGCATCAAATACCCAGGCCGGCAATGGCGCATTGCACAGCGCTTTGCCGCTAGCGATATCTTCATTGATCCAGTTGGCGACCTGCAGCCAGCCGGCCGCCTGCCACGTTTCGAATGGGCCGACTTTCCAGCCAAAGCCGAAGCGCATCGCAAAATCGATGTCGCGCGCATTGTCAGCGATCGTATCCAGATGCACGGCGATGTAATGGAAGATGTCGCGGAAAATCGCCCACAGGAATTGCGCTTGCGGATTGCTCGATTCGCGCAATGCTTTCAGTTTTTTGCCAGCATCTTTTTCCTTCAGGATACGCGCAACGATGTCGGCCGCCTTGGCGCCGCCAGCCACATATTCGCCGCTGGCAAAATCCAGGCGCAGGATATCCTTGCCCACTTTCTTGTAAAACCCGGCACCGGTCTTGGCACCCAGCGCGCCGGCAGCCACCAGCTTGGCTAACACGTCTGGCGTCTGGTACACGCTGAAAAACGGATCGTCGGCCAGATTGTCCTGCATGGTCTTGATCACATGGCCCATCGTGTCCAGACCGACGACGTCGGCAGTGCGGAAGGTGCCGGAACTGGCGCGACCTAGCTTGGTGCCGGTCAGGTCATCGACAACATCGACCGTCAGGGCGAATTTTTCGGCTTCATGGATGATGGCCATCATGCCGAAGATGCCGACACGGTTGGCGATGAAGTTCGGCGTATCCTTGGCCCGCACGACGCCCTTGCCCAATGTTGTGGTCAGGAAGGCTTCGAGCTGGTCCAGGATCAACGGCGCAGTCGAGACAGTGGGGATCAATTCGACCAGATGCATATAGCGCGGCGGATTGAAGAAATGCACGCCGCAAAAGCGCGCCTTCAGTGCATCGTCAAAGCCGTCGGCCAACTGGTTGATCGACAAACCGGAGGTATTCGATGCGAAGATCGCATTCGGTGCAATGTACGGCGCAACCTTCTTGTACAGGTCGTGCTTCCAGTCCATGCGCTCGGCGATCGCTTCGATGATCAGGTCGCAATCGGCCAGCAAGCCCATGTCGTCTTCGTAATTGGCGACCTGGATCAGCGCGGCGTCATCCTTGTTGCCGAACGGCGCAGGATTGAGCTTCTTCAGGTTGTCGATCGCGCGCAGCGCGATGCCATTCTTTGCTCCGGTCTTGGCAGGCAGGTCGAACAGGACGACGGGCACCTTGGCATTGATGCAATGCGCAGCGATTTGCGCGCCCATCACGCCGGCACCGAGAACGGCAACTTTTTTAACGATGAAATTGGTCATGTTATTCCTTTAATGTGATGCAGCGTATCAAGGCAGCGCGCCGCATGGAGGCAGCGCGGCTGTCTGCGGCGATAGATCAGAACAAATCGGCTTCGAGTGCCATCAGGCTCGCGGCGCCGGAGCGCGCTTGCAACATCAGTGAGGCCGTTTCCGGCTGCAACCGGGCAAAGTAAAAGCGTGTCGTGGCCAGTTTCGACTTATAGAAATTGTCGCCCGTCGCTTCGGCTGCCGCTGTTTTTTCCAACGCAATCTTGGCCATCTGCGCAAAGAAATAGCTGTACACCAGGTGTCCGACGATGCGCAGATAAGGCACGGCGGCCGCCCCCACTTCGTCCGGATTCTGGAATGCCTTCATGCCGATTTCCATCGTCAACTTGGACACTTTCGCGCCCAGGTCGCCCAGCGGCGTGATGAATTCGCTCATCGCCTCATCAGTGCCGTTTTCTTCCACGAAAGCCTGGATTTTTGCGCCGAACTTACGCAGCTTGGCACCGTTATCCATCAGTACCTTGCGCCCCAGCAAGTCGAGCGACTGAACCGTGTTAGTGCCTTCGTAAATCATGTTGATGCGGGAATCGCGCACGTACTGCTCCATGCCCCATTCGGAAATATAGCCATGACCGCCGAACACTTGCATCGCTTCCGAGGTCGCAACCCATGCATTGTCGGTGATGAAAGCCTTGATGATCGGGGTCAGCAGCGCCACTTCATCAGCCGCATCCTTGCGCACATCGGCGTCCGGATGATGCAGTTCACGATCGATCTGCAGCGCCGAGTACGACGTGAAGGCGCGCGCGCCTTCGGCGTAAGCCTTGGCTGTGAGCAGCATGCGACGCACGTCCGGATGCACGATGATCGGATCGGCGGCCAGTTCCGGCGCCTTGACGCCCGACAGGCTGCGCATCTGGATCCGGTCTTTCGCATACACCAGCGCATTCTGGTAAGCCACTTCGGTCAGACCCAGCGATTGCATGCCGACACCGAGGCGGGCCGCATTCATGAACACGAACATCGCATTCAAGCCCTTGTTCGGCTGACCGATGATCCAGGCGCGCGCGCCGTCCAGGTTCATCTGGCAGGTCGAATTGCCATGGATGCCCATTTTTTCTTCGATCGCGCCGCAGGTGATCGGATTGCGCTCACCGATGGTGCCATCCGCATTGGGCAGGAATTTCGGCACCAGGAACAGCGAAATGCCTTTCGAGCCTTCCGGCGCATCCGGCACCCGCGCCAGCACCAGGTGCAAGATGTTTTCAGTCATGTCGTGCTCGCCGGCCGAGATGAAGATCTTGTTGCCAGTGATCAGCCACGAGCCATCTTCTTGCGGCAGCGCTTTCGAGCGCATCATGCCCAGATCGGTACCGCAATGGGCTTCGGTCAGGCACATCGTGCCAGTCCATTCGCCCGACACCAGCTTTGGCAGGTACAGCTTCTTTTGCTCTTCGGTGCCGTGCTCGAGCAAGCACTCGTAGGCGCCGTGCGACAAACCAGGGTACATGGTCCAGGCCTGATTGGCCGAGTTGAGCATTTCGTAGAATGAATTGTTCAGCACCAGCGGCAAGCCCTGGCCACCAAACTCGGTCGAGCATGACAAGGCGCCCCAACCGGCGGCGATATACTGCTTGTAAGCTTCCTTGAAGCCCTTCGGTGTCGTCACCGTGTGCGCAACATTGTCGTGATGGCAGCCTTCGCGGTCGCCGGAATGGTTCAGCGGAAACAGCACTTCGGAGGTGAACTTGCCGCCCTCTTCGAGCACCTGATTGATGATGTCGGCGTCCACTTCCGCATATTGCGGCATCTGCTGCAATTCATTTTCCACCTGCAAAAGCTCATGCAGAACGAATTGCATATCCCGAATCGGTGCGATGTATTGACCCATAATTATCTCCTGAAGAATGATTTTCGAATTGCCGCAACCGTCATCGGTCCCAGCTGTTTAAGACTTCTGTCCTGCCGGCGCCAACGTCTTCGCGTGTGGACTTTGATAATATTCAATCAACCGGCCAAAACCGATTTCAGCACGTTCGACGCTGCCCGGCGTGCGCAAAAAGCGGGCATCGTGGTGCAGAGCCAGAATCAGACCGTACATTTCATACAAGAGTTGCTGTGCATCAATATCGGGTTTCAAATCCCCGATCGCGGCAGACTGCGCCACGCAGCGCACCAGCGCCCCCCGCCATGCCTGCACCATCGCCACCAGTTCATCGCGTATTGGCCCCGGGCGATCGTCATACTCGATCGCCCCGCTGACGTAGATACAGCCAGAAGCAATCTCGACGCTGACGCGCTTGACCCAGCGCGCAAACATCGACTGCAGCCGCAAGATGCCGCGTGGCTCCCTCATGCTGGGAAAAAATACTTCCTCCTCGAAACGCTGGTGATACAGCTTCAGCACTTCGATTTGCAAATCTTCGCGCGAGCCGAAGTGCGCAAATACGCCCGACTTGCTCATGTTCATCCGATCTGCGAGCAAACCGATGGTAAGTCCTTCCAGTCCGTCGCGGCTGGCAAGGTCGAGAGCGACATCAAGGATGGCGGCGCGGGTCAATTCCCCCTTGCGCATGAATTTTATTGCTTTATTGATAATATATCCATTTTATTATGACTATTTTGGCTCATTAGATGACGCAAGGCCTTGCGATCTTCGACTCAAAATAATTCCGAACGCTCGTACTATTATCTACTGACACTTAAAAGTCAAACAGGAATACTAGAGGTCACGGTCTATTGACGAAACTTAAATATCAGGTGTCGGTGCTGGCTTTGCTCAACTGGCGGCGATCGCGCTTGCTTGGCCGGCCCTTGAGGCCGGCGCTTGGTTCGGGAAACCATTTTTTCTGATGTGCCAAATTATCGCGGCGGACTATGCTTTCCGCCGTTTCTGCGTATAGCGTACGGGCGACGGGCGCGGCAGCGCGCACCTCAGAGACGCCGCGCACGATGACATCCCACACATCGCTGCCGTTATCGATATTCAATGCATCGAGCAGGCGCACCGGATGTGCCGGCTTGATGCGCTCTGCGCCAACGCGCACCTTGCCATTCTCAATCGCAGCGCCCGCTTGCGTGCGGGTCTTGAAAAAACGCGCGGCCCATAGCCATTTGTCGAGCCTGACGCTCATGTGTACTTTCCGATCGCCAGCATGCGCATGGCCAGTTTATAAAATAGAAAAGCGACTTCGTAGCCGATCCGGCGCACCCGGCCGACATGGGCAAAGTCGTCGTGATGAATGACTACCCCTTCGCTTATCGCTTGCTCGATATGACCGCGCAAGACCTGCGCAAACGCCGCATCCTTGATCACGACATTGGCTTCCTGGTTTACCAGCAGGCTCAAGCCGTCGAAATTGCTGGAGCCAACGGTGGCCCAGTCATCGTCGATGACGGCGACCTTGCCGTGCAACTGTGTCTTGCGGTATTCGACGACGTTAACGCCCGCAGCCAGCAACTGCGGGTAAAACGAATGGGCGACCGCATCTTGCAACCATATTTCGCCGACGCCGATCAGCAAGGTCACACTGACCCCGCGCTTGGCGGCGGCGGCCAGCGCTTCCCTGAACTTGCGCCCCGGCGCAAAGTACGGATTGGCCAGCATCACGCTCTTGGTTGCTTGGCGCAGTGCCTGCAAATAGGCGCGCTGTATCGTGCGCCGGTTGCGCAAGTTGTCGCGCACGACGAAGCTGGCCAGCATCGGGTTTTTAGCGACGCTCTTGCTGATGGCGCGCATATCGCGAAACAATTCAAAGCGTTTGACCAATCCGAGCTTGCCGAGCCGGACCCATTGCGTCTGCGCTTCCAGGTGGATCACCGCCACCAGCGGCCCGCGCACCGCGACCGCAAAATCCCAGCGCGGCGCGGCCAGCCCAATACGATGGTCGTAATCGCAGTACATGTCGTCGTTGATGTTGATGCCGCCAACCAACGCCACGTGGCGGTCCACCACGCAGATCTTGCGGTGCGAACGCGTCACGCCGCGCCGGAACCACGGGTTGAATATACGGTGCCTGACTCTGGTTTGATCCAGCTCGGCGCTCATGCGCCTGATCTGGGCCCGGCCGGTGCCGAACCAGTCCGTGATCATCCGCACGATGACGCCGCGCGCGGCAGCGCGGATCAATGCGGCGCGCACCTGATCGCCGGTCTGGTCGCCAGCGAAGATATATGTTTCAAAATAGATATCATAGCGGGCGGCATCGATCGCCGCGATTAGCGCGGGGAAATATTCGGCGCCGCACAACAACAGTTCGATGTCGTTGTGAGCAATGAAATTGACTGATCGCATCAGCGCAGTCTACTCGAATTTGAGCGATGCAACGATTGGTGCGTGATCCGACAGTTTTCCCCAGAGCGCGCCGTGCATCACTTGCGCCGACTCGACCTTGAAACCGCGAACATAAATGCGATCCAGCCGCAGCCATGGCATCGCGGCAGGAAATGTGCGCGCCGGACTCAGTACGGAGCCAGATCCGCGATGGATGCCGGAATTGACGGCGCACTTGCGCCGCGCCAGCGTGCGCACCAAATCACCCAGTGCCGAGCCGGTCTTGACTCCGTCAAATACTTCGGTAACGCCAAGCTTGTCGCGCAAGGTGGCACCCAGGCGGTTGCGCCAGTCGTTGAAGTCGCCGGCGATGATGACGCGCGCATCGTTGGGCGCCGATGCCAGCACCGCTTCGATCAACGCCTGTGTCTGGCGTCCACGCCCGGCTTCGAACAAGCCCAGGTGCACCACATAGCAATGCACGTCACCGGCCGGCGTTTGCAACACGCAATGCAAGATGCCGCGCTGCTCGTAGGCATGATCGGACACATCCTGGTTATTCGTGGTGGCAATCGGAAACGCGCTCACCAGCGCATTTCCGTGATGACCATGGTCGTACACGGCATTCTTGCCGTAAGCAGAATGATGCGATTCTCCGGCAAAAAATTCATGCTGGGATGCCTGCGGCCAGTGTGTGTGGCCATGACTTTCCAGCCCGAACTGAGCGGCGTTGCGGTCGTGCCGCCCTTGCACTTCTTGCAGGCAGACAACGTCGGCATCGAACAGTGCGATGGCTTTTTTCAGCGCATGCACGCGCGGCAAGCCGCGGATGGCCGACACCCCCTTGTGAATGTTATAGGTTGCGACGCGAATTTTCATGGGATTTATTTCATCCGTTGTGGTGCGCCGCTGGTATCGGAGTGCGGGGCGCAATCGGCTGCCGGCTGCGCGCCAGCGGTTCCGAGCCGCATCGGCAATTGCAGGATCGCTTCGGCGTTGGATGAAGAAAAACAACGGTCGGCCGCCTCCAGATACGGCAGCCACACGTAGCGCAGATGTTCGCGCGCGCTAAGCGTGATGATACTGTCGCGCGGCACACAGGTGCTGAACACATGCTCGACATTGTGCGTCACGCCAGGTCCGTAGCGGTGGCGCCAGACCGGATAGATTTCATAGTTGTTCGACAAACCCCAGTCGAGCAATGGCAGCGCGTCGGGATGTTCAAGACCGGCGACGATGCCGGTTTCTTCGAACAGTTCGCGCGCCGCAGTGGCGTAGAGAATTTCATCTGGCGTATCGATGGAACCGGTCACCGATTGCCAGAATCCGGGCTTGTCGGCACGCTCGATCAGCAGCACTTGCAAATCGGCAGAATGGATCACAACCAGCACCGATACAGGAATTTTATGGCTCATGGCACTCAAAAAACGTTAAGAAGGCATAAAAAAGGCGCAATCATCTGCGCCCTTGTCACTGCGCTCAAGCTGCAGCGGACTCTAGACGACCTTGGCCTCGGGGCTGCGCAAGCGGATGTGCAATTCGCGCAATTGCTTCTCGTCGACTTCAGATGGCGCAGCAGTGAGCAAGCACTGTGCACGCTGGGTTTTCGGGAAGGCGATCACGTCGCGGATCGAATCGGAACCGGTCATCATGGTCACGATGCGGTCCAGGCCAAATGCCAGGCCACCATGCGGCGGCGCGCCATATTGCAGCGCATCCAACAGAAACCCGAACTTCAGTTGCGCTTCTTCGGCATCGATCTTCAGTGCACGGAAGACCTTGCTTTGCACGTCGGCACGGTGGATACGGATCGAACCGCCGCCCAGTTCCCAGCCATTCAAGACCATATCGTAAGCCTTCGAAATGCAGGCGCCCGGATCCGTTTCCAGCAAATCTTCGTGTCCATCCTTGGGCGCCGTGAACGGATGGTGCGTCGCATTCCAGCGCTCGCTCGTATCGTCGTACTCGAACATCGGAAAGTCGACTACCCACAATGGGCGCCACGCATCGTCGAACAACCCGGCTTTTTTGCCGAAATCGCTGTGACCGATCTTTACGCGCAGCGCGCCGATCGCATCATTGACGACCTTGGCCTTGTCGGCGCCGAAGAAAATCAGGTCGCCATCCTGCGCGCCCGTCAGTTCGACGATCTGCGCCAGAGCTGCATCGTGCAGGTTCTTGACGATCGGCGATTGCAAGCCGTCGCGGCCTTTCGACTTCTGGTTGACCTTGATGTAAGCGAGGCCACGCGCACCATAGATCGCGACGAATTGCGTGTAGGCATCGATCTCGGAGCGCGGCATGCCGCTGCCTTCCTTGGCGCCACCTGGCACCAGCAAACCAACCACGCGCCCGCCGACCATGTTGGCGGCGCCGGAGAATACCTTGAAGTCAACATCCTTCATCACGTCGGTCAGGTCGGTGAATGCGAGCTTGACGCGCATGTCCGGCTTGTCGGAGCCATACTTGGCCATCGCCTGAGCATAATCAATCACAGGGAAAGGATTCGGCAAGTCGATATCCAGCGTGTTCTTGAACACCACGCGGATCATGTCTTCGAACATGTCGCGGATTTCCTGCTCGGACAGGAACGACGTCTCGCAATCGATCTGCGTGAATTCCGGCTGCCGGTCGGCACGCAAGTCTTCATCGCGGAAGCATTTGACGATCTGGTAATAACGGTCGAAATTGGCCACCATCAGCAATTGCTTGAACAGTTGCGGCGATTGCGGCAACGCGAAGAAGTGGCCTGCGTTGACGCGCGACGGCACCAGGTAG
>JBLHNV010000085.1:0-9514 GCA_047623125.1 Janthinobacterium sp.
TCAATTGGTCGCGCAATTCGTCGATGCAGGAGATGATTTTCATGTGACGCTTTCTTCAGCTAATTATTTCAGGGGTTCAGGCCACAGGAGTCAGGCCGGTGTATAAGCGAGGCGCACGTAAATGGGCGCAAACGGTTCGGCCTGGGTAATTTCGATCAAGGTTTCCTTGGCCAGTTCCAGCAGCGCAACGAAATTGACAACGATGACCGGGATGCCACCCGTACAGTCGAACAGGTCGGCAAACTCGATGAAACGGGCCGATTGCAACTGGCGCAATATGCCCGACATGTGTTCGCGGACCGACAATTGCTGGCGGCTGATGCGGTGGTGCTGGACCAGCGTGGCGCGTTGTAACAGGCCCAGCCAGGCTTGCTGCAAATCAGCGGCGACGACGTCGGGCCAGCTCTGCTGCAGGTTTTGCTCGATGAAAAGTTGCGGCCGGATCACGTCCCGGCCCAGTTGGGGCAGCGCGTTCAGTTCGAATGCAGCGAGCTTGATTTGCTCGTATTCGAGCAAGCGGCGCACCAGTTCGGCGCGCGGGTCGCCCGCTTCTTCGTCCAGGCTGCTCTTGAGCGACGGCAGCAGCATCCGCGATTTGATCTCGATCAGCATCGCCGCCATCAGCAGGTATTCTGCGGCCAGTTCCAGGTTGCGCACGCGGATCTGGTCGACGTATTTTAAATACTGCAACGTGACCTGGGCCATCGGAATATCGAGGATGTTGAAGTTTTGCTTGCGGATCAGATACAGCAGCAGATCGAGCGGTCCTTCAAATGCATCGAGGAAGATTTCCAGCGCATCGGGCGGGATGTACAGGTCGGCCGGCATGCGTAGCAGCGGCTCGCCGTACAGGCGCGCCAAACCAGGGGCCGCAGCCGACGCATCCGCGGCAGCCACTACTTGCGCCGCATCGACTGGCAACACTTGCTGGCTCGACTAGAGTTTGTTCTGGTAGACGTAAGGCTGTTGCTTGATGGCCGACTCGAGCTGACGTTCCTGTTCGTCGAGGCTCAGTGGTGGCTTATCCCACAGCAAGGCGCGGCCCAGACGCTGGCCTTCCTCGATGGCGGGATTTTTTTCTTTCAGCGCTTTGATGAATAGCGTGTGATCGGATTCATACAATTGGAATTGTTTGGTCATTTTCTATTGTCTACAGTAGGGGCACCAGCGGTCATTTTACCGCAGTGCGGCGCGGCGACGGTGACTCAATGCCGGAGCATGCATCGCCGCCCCGGGCCGTGCGTAAATCGGTTATCCTAGGATGCTGCCTATTATCCACTTATTGTTCACTTCTGCCGTCATTTTGCGCTCTTGCTGTGACCCAGGCGCCAGCGTCTGACTCTTTTGCTCACCCCTTTGCCTTGCTGCCCACGATGCGTCAGGGACTGACTCTTTCCACCGTCTTGTTGCTGACGATAGCGCCGCTGCTATGGGCTGGCAATGCGATCGTCGGGCGCATGGTGCATCAAATGGTGCCACCCCTGACGCTCAATTTCCTGCGCTGGGGCATCGCTTTCCTCATCTTGTTGCCGCTGGCCTGGCCGGTGTTCCGGCGCGGGGGCGGTTTGTGGACGCACTGGCGCCGCTATGCATTGCTTGGCCTGCTCGGCATCGGCCTCTACAATTCGCTGCAATACATGGCGCTGCAAAGCTCGACACCGATCAACGTGACGCTGGTGGCGGCCGGCATGCCGGTGTGGATGATGCTGACTGGCGCGCTATTTTTCGGTGCGCGCATCAGCCGGCGTCAGATTGCCGGCGCTTTGCTGTCGCTGAGCGGTGTGCTGCTGGTGCTCGGCCGCGGCGAGTTTCACCATCTGCTGGAATTGCGCCTGGTGCCAGGCGATATGTTGATGATTCTGGCCTCGATTGCCTGGTCGTTCTATAGCTGGCTGCTGATGGGCAAGGGCGATGCGCCCGATGTGCGCGCGAACTGGGCCCATTTCCTGATGGCGCAAGTGGCATTCGGCTTGCTCTGGTCGGGTGCTTTTAGCGCTGGCGAATGGTCTGTTGGCAGCGCGCAGATCCATTGGAGCTGGCCGTTGGCCGGCGCCTTGTTGTATGTCGCCGTGGGGCCGGCGCTGATCGCCTTTCGCTGCTGGGGCGCTGGCGTGCAGCGCGCCGGTCCCAGCACGGCGGCATTTTTCAGCAACCTCACGCCGCTGTTCGCGGCACTGATGTCGGCCGCTTTTCTGGGCGAGTTGCCGCAGGCTTATCACGGCATCGCGTTCTTGCTGATCGTCGGCGGCATCGTGGTTTCGACCCGCCGCTGACGCTGGCGTTTGTTTTGTTTCAGCCGACCCGCATGCCTGGCTTTGCGCCCGGCCACGGTTGCAGGATGTAGATGCCGGGATCGGCTTTTTCATCCAAGGCAGATGCCGCCAGCACCATGCCTTCGGAAATGCCGAATTTCATCTTGCGCGGTGCCAGGTTGGCCACCAGCAGTGTCAATTTTCCGACCAGTTCTTCCGGTTGGTAAGCGGCCTTGATGCCTGAGAAAACATTGCGCAAGCGGCCTTCGCCGGCATCTAGCGTCAGGCGCAGCAACTTGTCGGAGCCGGCGACATGTTCGCAATTGACGATTTTGGCGATGCGCAAATCGATCTTGGCGAAGTCGTCGATCTTGATTTCGGGCGCCAGTGCTTCGATGCCCTCGCTCGGCGCCAGCTCAACCGGAGCGAGTTCGGCCACGGCAGCAGCAGGTGCCGCTCGCGGCGCCGCAAGCGGAGCATCGAACAGCGCTTCGACCATCTTCGCATCGATCCGCGTCAGCAGGTGCTCGTAAGCGCCTATCGTGCGTCCCAGCATGGGCTGGAACACGGCGCCGCTGGCAACCGAGGTGTCGGCCCAGGTCAACTGCCCGTCGTTCAGGAATAGCGCGACCTTGGCCGAGATGGCCGGCAACACTGGCGACAACATGATTGTCAACTGGCGAAACAGGATCAGGGATGCGCTGCAGACATCGTGCAGTGCGGCCATTTTTTCAGGATCCTTGGCCAGTATCCAAGGCTTGTTTTCATCGACATACTGGTTCGTGATGTCGGCGATTTCCATGATTTCGCGCAGCGCCTTGCCGTATTCGCGGTGCTCGAAATGCGCGGCGATGCTGGCCTGGCGCTCGGTGGTCACGCCATCCACGCTCACCGTCAGCGCATGCGCGATCCATTCTTGCGCGTGCGGCGACAGTTCGCTTGCCAGTTTGCCGTCGAATTTCTTGGCGATGAAACCGGCGCAGCGGCTGGCGATGTTGACGTATTTGCCGATCAAGTCGCTGTTGACGCGTGCGACGAAGTCGTCGCCGTTAAAATCGAGGTCTTCGACTTTTGCATTCAACTTGAAGGCGATGTAATAGCGCAGCCATTCCGGGTTCATGCCCAGTGTCAGATAGCGCAGCGGCGAAATGCCGGTGCCGCGCGATTTCGACATTTTTTCATTGTTGACCGTCAGGTGGCCGTGCACATTGACTTTCAGCTTGTCGATCACCGGGTGGTCGGCAAATTTCAGCATTGCGGGCCAGAACAGCAGGTGAAACGAGACGATGTCCTTGCCGATGAAATGGATCTGTTCGGTCGCCGGGTCAGCCAGCAGCGTGTCGTAATCGATGCCGATTTTTGTGCAATAGTTCTTCAGGCTGGCCAGATAGCCGACCGGCGCATCCAGCCAGACGTAAAAGAACTTGCCCGGCGCGTCCGGAATCGGGATGCCGAAGTAGGGCGCATCGCGTGAAATATCCCAGTCCGACAATTTTTCGCCGGCCTCGCCCAGCCATTCGCTGACCTTGTTGACCATTTCCGGCTGCAAACGGCCTGCTGTGTTTAGCCAATCCTTCAAGAACGCGAAGCAACGCGGGTCGGACAGCTTGAAGAAGTACTGTTCGGACGGCTTCATGATCGGCGTCGCACGTGTGAACACCGAGTACGGGTTGACCAGATCGGTCGGCTGGTAAGCGGCGCCGCACACTTCGCAATTGTCGCCGTATTGGTCCTTCGCGCCGCATTTCGGGCATTCGCCCTTGATGTTGCGGTCGGCCAGGAACATGCCCTTGACCGGGTCGAAGAAACGGTCGACCGTTTTCGTGACGATCAGGCCGGTATCGCGCAACTTGCGGTAGATGCCTTGCGACAGTTCGACGTTTTCCGGCGAATCGGTCGAATACCAATTATCGAAGGCGATGTGAAAGCCGTCGAGATACTGGGCGCGTCCGGCCGCGATTCTGGCCACGAATTGCTGCGGCGTGATGCCTTCTTTTTCGGCGGCGATCATGATCGGCGTGCCGTGCGTATCGTCGGCGCCGACAAAGTGCACTTCGCGCTGGGTGTCGCCGTCGCGCTGCATGCGCTGAAACCGCACCCAGATATCGGCCTGGATGTATTCCATCATGTGGCCGATATGGAAAGCGGCATTGGCATAGGGCAGGGCGGTGGTGACGAACAGCTTGCGGGTCATGATTGATGCACTTTGCATGGAAAAAAAGTCATTTTAACAGTGCCAGTGCGCGCTGCGCACTTGCTGTCGCGGGAGGCACGCTTTTTTGCGGCGCTGCCTGGTCGCCTTTGTTGCCATTTTTACGCTAGACTGTACCGACAGATACGGAGATTTACATGAACATCACAGTTAAAGACGTCAAGGCTGGGCTGGCCACAGTGATCGATCCGAATACAGCAAAAGACTTCATCAGTTCCCGCTCGGTCAAGAATCTGGTCGCGGATGGCAACAACATTGCGCTCGACATCGAGCTGGGCTATCGCGCCAAAAGCCAGTTTGACGCGCTTCGCAACAGCGCGCGTGCACCATTGCAAGCGCTCGCTGGCGTCGGCCAGGTCAGCGCCAACATGACGCTCAATATCCTGTCCAGGAATGACTGAAAAAATTACCACGCAGAACGACCAATCCATCTCAAGGAGCATTAAATGTATGCATCGATATTAACTACCCTGACGCGTCGCCTGGGCGCAACGCTCGCCATCTCTGCCTGTCTGACTACGGCGGCTCTTGCGCAATCGGTATCGTTTGTCGAGCCGCAAGATGGTGCGACCCTCGGCAGTCCGTTCAAGGTCAAGTTTGCCGTGCAGGGCATGGAAGTGAAACCGGCTGGCGACATGAATGTCAATACCGGCCATCATCATCTGCTGGTCAACCGCGGCAGCGTCAAGGCGGGCGAGGCGATTCCGGCGGATGAGAATCACTTGCATTTTGGCAAGGGACAGACCGAGACCGAACTCAAGCTGGTGCCAGGGCAATACAAGCTGACCATGCAATTTGCCGATGGCTTGCATCGGTCCTATGGCGAGGCTTTCAGCAAGAGCATCAACGTGACGGTCAAGTAAGCATTCTTGTCGCCAGCATTGCAGCAACTATTTTAGTTGCCCTGCATGCGTGCCTGGCCCGTTGACGGGCCAAGGGTGGGTCACAAGGGGTAAAATGGCCGTTTCCATACAGCCATTTTACTTCGATGCCCACTTCTTCCGCCACACCTGCCACGCCAGTGCGCACCCGTTTCGCTCCCAGTCCGACCGGCTATTTGCACCTCGGCGGCGCCCGCACCGCGTTGTATGCGTGGGCCTACGCGCGCCATTTCGGCGGCACGTTCATCTTGCGCATCGAAGATACCGATCTCGAACGTTCGACACCGCAAGCGGTGCAAGCGATCATCGATGGCATGCAATGGCTGGGCCTGACGCACGACGAAGGTCCGTTCTACCAGATGCAACGCATGGACCGTTACCGTGAAGTGCTGGCCACGATGCTGGCTGACGGCAGCGCTTACCAATGTTATTCGTCGCCGCAGGAAGTTGAAGCAATGCGTGAACGGATGCGCGCTAGCGGCGAAAAGCCGCGCTACGACGGCACCTGGCGTCCGGAGCCGGGCAAGACCTTGCCGGACGTGCCACAAGATCGCAAGGCCGTGTTGCGCTTCAAGAACCCCCTGACTGGCGAAGTGAGCTGGGACGATGTCGTCAAGGGCAGCATCACGATTGCGAACCGCGAACTGGACGATCTGGTGATTGCGCGCGCCGACGGCACGCCGACCTACAATTTCTGCGTCGCCGTCGATGACTGGGACATGCAAATCACCCATGTGCTGCGCGGTGACGACCATGTTAACAATACGCCACGCCAGATCAACATCTTGCGCGCGATCGGCGCACCGTTGCCGTTATACGGCCACTTGCCGATGATCCTCGGCGCCGATGGTGAAAAACTGTCCAAGCGTCACGGCGCTGTCAGCGTGATGGATTACCCGGCCCAGGGTTATCTGCCTGAAGCGATGCTGAACTATCTGGCCCGGCTGGGCTGGAGTCATGGCGATGACGAAGTGTTTTCGATGGCGCAGTTCTGCACCTGGTTCAATCTGGATCATTTGACAAAGTCGGCGGCGCAGTTCAACCATGAAAAACTGGCATGGCTGAACAATCACTATATCAAGCAAGCCGACAATGCGCGCCTGGCCGATCTGGCGCGGCCGCTGATGGAAAGTGAAGGTGCCTGTTTCGACGGCGCGCCGGGTCAAGTGCCGGACTTGGAGCTGGTGCTGGGCATGCTGAAAGAGCGGGCCAACACCGTCAATGAACTGGCGCTGGCTGCCATGCTGTTCTACCGCGAGCCGCAACCGGACTCGGCCTTGCTGGCGCAGCACTTGACCGATGCGGTGAAACCGGCGCTGGCCCGGTTTGCTGAACGCTGCAACAGCGTCGAGTGGAGCAAGGCCAGCCTGGCCGCCACGATCAAGGAAGTGCTGGCCGAGCACGGCTTGAAAATGCCGCAATTGGCGATGCCGCTGCGTCTGGTCATCACCGGTCAATTGCAAACGCCGGCCATCGATGCGGTGCTGCAAGTAGTCGGCCGCGAAGCGGTGTTGTTGCGGCTGGCGAAATATCTTTAGTAGTTGTAAAAGAGCATTTGCAACCTGCGCGATCTTTGCTATAATTTTGCTTCTTCGCACAGGGGGGTATAGCTCAGCTGGGAGAGCGCTTGCATGGCATGCAAGAGGTCAGCGGTTCGATCCCGCTTACCTCCACCAAAAAATGCGAAGAAGCAGTACAGCAAGTAGTAGTAAGTGAGCATGTGAAATTCAAGGTCCCCATCGTCTAGAGGCCTAGGACATCACCCTTTCACGGTGAGTACAGGGGTTCGAATCCCCTTGGGGACGCCAGGTTTGAATGGTTGTAGCGCGGTATCTTTAGCGCTGCGGCAAGGCAGTAACGATGATATCGCACAGTGCGATTTTCTTCGCCAGAGGGGGTATAGCTCAGCTGGGAGAGCGCTTGCATGGCATGCAAGAGGTCAGCGGTTCGATCCCGCTTACCTCCACCAAAAGGCGAAGAAAGTACAGTTAGGCAACATCGGTCAGGGCAGAAGTACAGTAGTATGGAAATGCAAGCGTAGCACATGCAGTAAGAAAAACAGTAGCAAGCAGTTCATGGTCCCCATCGTCTAGAGGCCTAGGACATCACCCTTTCACGGTGAGTACAGGGGTTCGAATCCCCTTGGGGACGCCAGAATTTTTGGCAGAAACAAGAAAGTAGCGTCATACAGCAGTACAGGTCAGGATGTGCAGTCGGCATTCAGGACAGATTTCTGTCCCCATCGTCTAGAGGCCTAGGACATCACCCTTTCACGGTGAGTACAGGGGTTCGAATCCCCTTGGGGACGCCAAGATAAAAAAAGCCGCCCAGTGCGGCTTTTTTTTGTCGATCGCATTCAAGTGCGACCTTGCCTCTATCTATCTCCGAAAATATCCAACATGCTGGTCGATAAAAACACCTCCGTTGCCTTGTTTTGCAAAGTTGTCGATAACTACGGCGATATTGGCATCTGCTGGCGCCTGTCGCGCCAACTGCAGCAGGAGCATGGCATCGCTGTCACCTTGTGGGTCGACGATTTGCCCAGTTTTCAGCGGATTTGGCCAAGCATAGCGATCGACATCGACGTGCAGCAGCAGCATGGCGTGACGGTACGCCACTGGCGCAATCAGGATGGTATTTTTTCAACCGGTGATGTGGCCGATATCGTCATCGAATTTTTCGCTTGCGAACTCCCGCCAGCCTATGTCGCTGCGATGGCGCAGTGTGAACCGCGCCCCGTGTGGCTGAACCTGGAAGGTTTGAGTGCCGAAGAGTGGGTGGAAGGTTGTCATGGAATGCCTTCCTCGCATCCGCGCCTGCCTTTGATGAAACATTTTTTCTTTCCTGGTTTTAACGGCAAGACGGGCGGCTTGCTGCACGAAGCGCTGCTGGAGCAGCAGCGCCGGCAATTTCAATCTGATCCGGCGCAGATAGCGGCTTTTCTGGCCCAATGCGGCGTGACCAGGCAGGAAGCGGCGTCCACCAAGGTATCGCTGTTTTGTTATCCGGATGCGCCGGTGTCGGCCTTGCTGCAAGCATGGCAAGACGGCGCTGCGCCGATGACCTGCCTGGTGCCGGCAGGGGTTGCCGCAGAATCGATCCGGGCATTTCTGGGGGCCGAGGCGACAGTCGGAGCGGTGCAAACCCGCGGCGCGCTGACCGTGCGCGTATTGCCCTTCGTGGCACAGCAGGACTATGACAAGCTGTTATGGGCTTGCGACGTCAACTTTGTGCGCGGCGAGGATTCGTTCGTGCGCGCGCAGTGGGCTGGCAAGCCCTTCATCTGGCATATCTACGCGCAGGATAAAAACTTACACCATGTGAAATTGCGTGCGTTCTTGCAGCATTATTGCGCCGACATCGACAGCCTCAATGCGTTTTCGCTGCACTGGAATGGCGTAATGAATGTTGAGCTCGGGTCACCCTCTGACTGGGCCGCGCTGTGGGGGCAACTCCTGGCCGACATGCCGGAAATGGCGCGCAACGCGGACAATTGGCACTGCAAAATGCTGAAAAATGGCGACCTGACGAGCAATCTGCTGAAGTTTTCGCGCATGCTGCGCCAATGATGCGCGAAAAAGAAGGTAAAATGGTCGGCTAACTTATGGCTTTTTTTTTCGATCAAACCTGAGCTGACGGCGCTTTTCTGCTTGGTGCCAATAGGCGACAGATGATTTTCATGCAACCTACTTTTTACGATTACTTTTTATGAAACCTGCAAAAGAAATTCGCGTTGGCAATATCATCATGATTGACAGCAAGCCCATGATCGTCTTGCGGTCCGACATCAACGGTTCGAGCCGTACTGGCTTTACCTATAAATGGAAGATGAAAAGCTTGCTGACCGGCAGCCCGCTGGAAAACGTCTTCCGCGGTGATGATAAATTCGAAGTCGTCGTGCTGGACAAGAAGCCGGTGACGTATTCGTATTTCGCCGATCCATTGTTCGTGTTCATGGATGACGAATACAACCAATTTGAAATCGAAGAAGAAAATCTCGGCGAGGCGTTGTATTACCTGAAGGATGGCATGGAATGCGAAGCCGTTTTTTACGACGGCAAGGCGATTTCGGTTGAGTTGCCAACCACCATCACGCGTCAGATTTTTTACTCGGAGCCGGCAGTGAAGGGCAATACTTCGGGCAACGTGCTGAAGAGCGCCAAGATTGA
>JBLHNV010000086.1:0-9450 GCA_047623125.1 Janthinobacterium sp.
TGTCAAAAAAAGAAGGCCTGATGTTTGAACGCGAAATGGTCAAGCTGCAAAAATCGATCGGCGGCATCAAGGATATGGGCGGCATTCCTGACGCCATTTTCGTCGTCGACGTCGGCTATCACAAAGGCGCGATCACCGAGGCAGCCAAGCTGGGCATTCCGGTCATCGGCGTGGTTGATACCAACCATTCTCCGGAAGGCGTCACTTACGTCATTCCTGGCAATGACGATTCGTCGAAAGCCATCATGTTGTATGCACGCGGCATAGCCGATGCCATCATCGAAGGTCGCGCCAGCGCAAACAACCAGATCGTTGAACTGATCCAGGCTGGTGCCGGCGATGATTTCGTCGAAGTGAACGAGCAAGCATAACGACTGCTCTGTCTTTTCTACAGCAGGGAACAAGGGGTGGCAGCAGCGCCCCTTTTTTTTAATAAAAACCGAATGTAAGCATGTGGGCGCCTGATGCTGGTAGCGGCGGGCGCACAATGCGACACCCGAATCAGGAGAAACACATGGCAGCGATTACAGCAGCGATGGTAGGCGAATTGCGCGGCAAGACCGACGCACCAATGATGGAATGCAAGAAAGCACTGACCGAAGCCGAAGGCGACATGGGTCGTGCCGAGGAAATTTTGCGCGTCAAACTCGGCGGCAAGGCATCGAAAGCATCGTCGCGCATCACCGCCGAAGGCGTGGTTGCTACTTATATCGCCAACGGTATCGGCGCACTGATCGAAATCAACAGCGAAACTGACTTCGTCGCCAAAAATGACGATTTCCTCGAACTGGCCAACGCCGCAGCCAAATTGGTCGCCGAAAACAATCCGGCCGACGTTACTGCTTTGCTGGCGCTGCCTTACAATGGTGCCACGCTCGACGATACGCGCACCGCTTTGATCGGCAAGATCGGCGAAAACATGTCGATCCGCCGTTTCGTGCGTTTCGAGACCAGCGCCAAACTGGCATCTTATCTGCATGGCACACGCATCGGTGTGATGGTGGAATTTGACGGCCCTGATGAGCAAGTGGGCAAGGATGTCGCGATGCACATCGCCGCGATGAAGCCGGTGTCGCTGTCGAGCGATCAGGTGCCTGCAGAATTGATCGAAAAAGAGCGTTCGGTCGCATCGCTGAAGGCAGCGGAAGACGCCGCCAAAGCTCTGGCCGAAGGCAAGACTGCGCAGTCGCCGGAAATTCTGGCCAAGCGCCTCGAAGGTTCGGTACAAAAGTATCTGAAGGAAGTGTCGTTGCTCAATCAGGCATTCGTCAAGAATGACAAGCTGTCGGTCGAGCAGATGCTGAAGGCGGCCAACACGAGCGTGAAAGCGTTCACGATGTATGTCGTCGGCGAAGGGATTGAAAAGAAGCAAGATGACTTTGCAGCCGAGGTTGCAGCACAAATCGCTGCCTCCAAGGGCGCGTAATTGAAAGCGGGCCGAAAGGCCCTTTTTTTGGCTATCCCTTCGTATTTATTTTTTTGTTTTTTGAATGTATGGCGTTACCCGGGGCTTAAAGCTACCAGGTAGCGCTCGAACAAACCACCATTTTTTGGAGCAACAGCTCATGTCAAAACCAGCTTACAAGCGCGTTCTCCTCAAACTGTCGGGCGAAGCATTGATGGGTGATGATCCTTACGGCATCAACCGCGCAACGATCGAACGGATGGTGGCCGATGTGGCTGAGGTGGCGAACTTGGGCGTGGAACTGGCGATTGTCATCGGTGGCGGCAATATTTTCCGCGGCGTGGCGCCGGGTGCTCAGGGCATGGACCGCGCAACTGCGGATTACATGGGGATGCTGGCCACGGTCATGAACGCGCTGGCGCTGGCGGACGCGATGCGCCATGTTGGCATCGTCGCGCGCGTGATGTCGGCCATCGCGATCGAGCAAGTGGTCGAGCCGTATGTGCGTCCGAAGGCGCTGCAATATCTGGAAGAAGGCAAGGTCGTCGTGTTTGCTGCCGGCACCGGTAATCCTTTTTTCACCACTGATACGGCCGCTGCACTGCGCGGCGCCGAAATCAGTGCAGAAATCGTGCTGAAGGCGACCAAAGTCGACGGCGTATACACGGCAGATCCGAAAAAAGACGCCAACGCGACACGTTTCGACACGATCTCTTTTGATGAGGCGATCGCCAAGCACTTGCAAGTGATGGACGCGACAGCATTCGCACTATGCCGCGACCAGAAGTTGCCGATCAAGGTATTCTCGATCACCAAGCCGGGCGCGCTGATGCGCGTTATCATGGGCGAAGACGAGGGTACACTGGTGCATGTCTGATGCCGGACAGCAATGCCATGGCTTGGCATTGTCCCCTTGTATCTGGCAGTTAATCATTGACGACCGATACTAAATATTTAACAATTAATATTGAATCTTAATATTAAAAACTGGAGAGCAGCATGTCCCTAGCTGACGTCAAGAAAAATACGCAGGAAAGAATGACGAAGTCGATCGAAACCCTGAAAGCCGATCTGGCCAAGGTTCGCACCGGGCGCGCGCACACCGGCATCCTCGATCATGTGCAAGTCGATTACTATGGCGCGCCGACCGCGTTGACCCAGATCGCCAATGTGACGCTGCTCGACGCGCGCACCATCGGCGTGCAGCCTTGGGAAAAGAAGATGATCACGACGGTTGAAAAAGCCATTCGCGACGCCGACCTGGGCTTGAATCCATCGACTCAGGGCGACATCATCCGGGTGCCGACGCCGGCCCTGACCGAAGAGCGGCGCAAGGAAATGGTCAAGCTGGTCAAGAGCGAAGCTGAAGATGCAAAAATTGCGGTGCGCAATATCCGCCGCGATGCCAATGAATCGCTGAAAAAGCTGGTCAAGGAAAAGGCTTGCTCCGAAGACGATGAGCGTCGCTCGTCGGATGAGGTGCAAAAAATGACCGACAAGTTCATTTCCGACATCGACCGCATGGTCGTTGACAAGGAAAAAGAAGTCCTGACCGTCTAGGTGCGGTCCCGGCAGGCATCTTGCAGGCCGGGGGAAACCACCAGGGTTCTCCTGCGCAGCGCAGCCATTCTTTTTACTGACATTAGTTTTTCATGACCTATTCGAGTACTACGACAGCGCTACCCGAATCGCCCAATGTGCCGCGCCATGTTGCCATCATCATGGACGGCAACGGGCGCTGGGCAACCAAACGCTTCCTGCCGCGGGTGGCTGGCCATGTGAAGGGCGTCGATGCGGTACAGCGCATCGTCAAGGCGTGCTCCGAAAGAGGAATTGAATATCTGACGCTGTTCGCCTTCAGTTCCGAGAATTGGCGCCGTCCGGCAGAGGAAGTGTCTTTGTTGATGCGTCTGTTCGTGACGGCGCTGGAGCGCGAAGTCGCGAAGATGGCTGCCAACAATATCCAGCTCAGAGTCGTCGGCGACTTATCGCGTTTCGATGTCAAGCTGCAAACCTTGATCGCCAATGCCGAGCGCAAGACGGCCGGCAACAATGGCTTGACGTTGTCGATCTGCGCCAACTATGGCGGGCGCTGGGACATTATGCAGGCGATAGGAAAAATGGTCGCGCTCCATCCTGGTAGCAGCGATTTCAGCGAAGAACAACTGGCGCCGCATCTGGCGATGGCCTATGCGCCGGAGCCTGACCTGTTCATCCGCACCGGCGGTGAGCAGCGTATTTCCAATTTTCTGCTGTGGCAACTCGCTTACACCGAGTTATTCTTCACCGAAACTTACTGGCCCGATTTTTCCGGGACCAGCCTCGATGAAGCGATCGCATCTTATCAGCAGCGCGAGCGTCGTTTCGGACGCACCAGTTCCCAATTGGCAGAGAAGGCAAGCGGATGTTGAAATCTCGGATATGGACCGCGCTGGTCTTGCTGGCAATCTTGTTGCCGGTACTCTGGTTCAATCATTACCCGGCCTTCGTACTGATCGTCACGGTCTTTTTTTCCGCTGCGATTTGGGAAAGCTTTCGCCTGTTCAAAAATCCGCAGGCGCTGCTGGTGACGATGTTCTGGAGTGCTGCCTTTAGCTATACCTTTTTTATCGGTAATGGTCTGGTGCAACCGAATTTCTGGTTCGTGTTGTGCACGGCGATCTGGATGATCCGGTTCGTGCCGGCGCTGGCGACCGGTTTGCCACCGCCCGAGGGCACATCGAACGTATTGCTCAGTCTGGTGTACGGCGTGACCATTGTCGGTTGTTTTGTCGCCATCGTTGCGCTGTTCCAGCACTCGCCGCTGTATTTGCTGTCGGTCATGGCACTGGTCTGGATCGCCGACATCGGCGCTTACTTTTCCGGCAAAGCCTTTGGCAAGCGCAAACTGGCGCCATCAATCTCACCGGGCAAGTCATGGGAAGGGGCCATCGGCGGCGGCATCGCCGTGTTGCTGGTATCGGCCTTGTCGATCATCTGCGCCCCGATGGCACCGTGGCTTGACGATACCTTTGCCGTCCAGTTGCAATTGAAGCAGGGCTGGCTGATCGCTCTGGCGATCTTGATATTGATCGTCGCCGCCAGTGTCGTAGGCGACTTGTTCGAGTCACTGCTAAAGCGCCGCGCCGGCTTCAAGGACAGCAGCAACTTGCTGCCTGGACACGGCGGCGTGCTCGACCGTATCGACGCTCTGATTCCGGTACTCCCGTTGGCCGCGCTGATCGGCGCCTGGCTCTGAAAGAATACAGCATGCAACGAATTACACTACTTGGTGCCACCGGTTCGATCGGTGTCTCGACGCTGGACGTGTTGGCGCGCCACCCCGAGCGCTACGCCGTTTATGCGCTCACTGCGCACAGCAACGTTGCGCAATTGGCTGCCCAGTGCGCCCGGTTCCGGCCGCAACGCGCCGTCGTCGGCAGCGCCACCGCTGCCGCACAACTGAGCGCGCTGCTGCGCGCGCAAGGGCTGCGTACCGAGGTCGACCATGGCGCGCAAGCGTTGTGCGACGTGGCCAGCGCGGCCGACGTTGACACGGTGATGGCTGCCATCGTCGGCGCCGCCGGCCTGGCGCCGACATTGGCAGCGGCCAGATCCGGCAAGAAAGTCTTGTTGGCGAACAAGGAAGCACTGGTCATGTCCGGCCAGTTGCTGATCGATGCTGCCTGCGACAGCGGCGCCGTGTTGTTACCGGTCGACAGTGAGCACAATGCGATCTTCCAGTGTTTGCCGCAGGGTTACGGGCGCGCTGCCAGCGCCAATGGCGGCGTCGCCAAAATATTGCTGACCGCTTCTGGCGGACCGTTCCTGAACCGCGCCGTCGACACGCTCGATGCCGTCACGCCAGAGCAAGCTTGCAAGCACCCGAACTGGGTCATGGGACGCAAGATTTCAGTCGATTCGGCCACGATGATGAACAAGGGTCTCGAAGTGATCGAGGCGCACTGGCTGTTTGGCATCGCCCCTGAGCAGATCGACGTGGTGATCCATCCACAAAGTGTGATGCATTCGATGGTCTCGTATGTTGATGGCTCGGTGCTGGCGCAATTGGGCAATCCCGACATGCGTACGCCGATCGCCCACGCGCTGGCGTATCCGGAGCGTATCAGCTCGGGCGTCGCGCCGCTGGACTTGACCGAGATCGCTACCTTGCAATTCGAGCGGCCGGACTTGCTGCGGTTTCCTTGCCTGGCGCTCGCGTATCAAGCGTTGAAGGCGGGCGGCACGGCGCCGGCGCTGCTAAATGCCGCCAATGAAGTGGCAGTGCAGGCATTTCTTGACCTGAAAATCGGCTTTCGGCAGATCGAGCATGTCGTCGATCATGTGATCGGGGAGATTGCGCATGGCGCAGCTTCCAGCATGGGCGCGGTGATGGCGCAAGATACGCTGGCGCGCTTGGCGGCCGAACGCTTCATCGCCGCCAGGTTGGGGCGATGAGCATGCTGCATGGCTTGCAGACGCTGCTGGCATTTTTTGTCGCGCTGGGCATCTTGATCGTCATCCATGAGCTGGGTCACTATACGGTGGCGCGCTGGTGCGGCGTCAAGGTATTGCGCTTTTCGGTTGGCATGGGCAAGGTGATCTACTCGCGCCGGTTTGGTCCGGACCAGACCGAATGGGCCATTTCCGTGCTGCCGCTGGGCGGCTACGTGAAGATGCTCGATGCGCGCGAGCACGATGTGGGTGCGTTGCCACCCGAGGATATGGCGCGCGAATTCACGCGCCAGAACGTCTGGCGCAGAATCGCGATCGTGGCGGCCGGGCCGATGGCCAATTTTCTGCTCGCCATTCTTCTGTTCTCCGGCTTGTACATGCACGGCGTCAAAGAGCCGGTCAGCAAGGTCGCCGCGCCGGCGTCCAGTTCGGCCGCCTTCGTGGCGGGTTTGCGCGGTGGCGACTTGATCGCGTCAGTCAATGGCGAGCCGACTTTGGTATGGTCGGATCTGCGCTGGCAAGTGATCAACGCGGCGATGCAACAGCGTGCGGCGCGCTTCGAAGTGCAGCGCGCGGATAACAATGCCGGAGCCGGCGACAGCGTCGATGGCAGCGCTGGCGCAAGTTCTGGCGCACGCTTTAGCGTCACTTTGCCTGCAGCGAGCCTAGCGAACCTGGACTTCGACGGCGACGTGCTGGGCAAGCTCGGTATCGCGCTGGCGCGTCCCAAGCCGGTGCTGGGCAATCTCGCCGAGGGCGGGGCGGCTGCGCGCGCCGGTTTGCGCAGCGGCGACCTGATCACCGCCATCGATGGCAAGGCTGTCGCTGACGGCATCGCATTCATCGACATCGTGCGGGCCTCGGCCGGCAAGACGCTGATGGTGGGCGTTGTTCGCGCCGGCCAGAGCCTGCTCTTGCCCGTGACGCCGCAAGCCGACGCTGGCGGCATCGGCAAGATCATGGCCGAAGTGGCGTTAATGCCAGAGATGGTGGCGCTGGGCGCAACCCCGGTGGCGGCCCTGGTCAAGGCGTCCAACAAGGTCTGGGACACCAGTGTCATGACGTTGAAAATGATCGGAAAAATGGTGCAGGGCGAGTTGTCATGGAAAAATGTGACCGGCCCGATCACGATTGCAGACTATGCCGGCCAGACCGCGCGCATCGGCGTGGTCAGCTATTTGAGCTTCATCGCATTCATTAGTATCAGCTTGGGTGTGATGAATCTGCTACCTGTTCCGGTGTTGGATGGTGGCCTTTTGCTGTATTATTCGGTGGAAGTTTTGACCGGGCGCCCGGTTCCTGAACGCTTCATCGCAGTTGCGCAGCGCCTGGGCATAGGGCTATTGGTGACGATAATGATGCTCGCTGTTTTCAATGATGTCGCGCGACTCGTGTCCTAGCCCTGCCAGCTTGCCCCGGCACGGTCCCGTTTATGTTTTCCAATAATAGATCCATTGATTTAGCCAATGAAATTACACACAGTTCGATTTGCCTTGTCCACCTTTCGCCGCAGCCTGATTGGCGCCGCCGTACTGGCTTTTTGCACTGGCCAAGCGATGGCCGTCGAGCCATTCACCGTCAAGGACATCCGAGTCGAAGGCATACAGCGCACTGAAGCGGGCACCGTTTTCAGCTATCTGCCGGTGCGCGTCGGCGAGACATTCACGGATCAGACCAGCATCGCCGCCATCAAGGCGCTGTATGCGACCGGTTTTTTCAAGGACGTGCGTCTGGAAGCCGACGGCGATGTGCTGGTCGTGCTGGTCGAAGAGCGTCCGGCTATTTCAAGCGTCGAGTTTAGCGGCACCAAGGAGTTTGAAAAAGACCTCCTGACCAAGGCGCTCAAGGAAATCGGCGTTGGCGAAGGGAAGATTTTCGACAAGGCTTCGGTCGATCGCGCAGAGCAGGAATTGAAGCGTCAGTATTTGTCGCATGGCTTGTACGGCGTCAAGATCGCCACCACCATCACGCCGATCGAGCGCAACCGCGTCAACGTGGTGTTCGCCGTCGACGAAGGCGATGTCGCGCGCATCAAGCAAATTACGATCATCGGCAACAAGGCTTTTTCGGATAAGCAATTGCAAGAGCAGCTGACGTTGAACAACGGCGGCTGGTTCAGCTGGTACACCAAGGCTGACCAGTATTCGAAGGCCAAGCTGAGCGGCGATATCGAATCGCTGAAATCGTTTTACCTCAATCGCGGCTACATCGAAATGCAGGTCGAGTCGACGCAGGTGTCGATTACGCCGGACAAGAAAGATATTTACATCACCATCAACTTGAGAGAAGGCGAGAAATACACGGTTGCCGGCGTCAAGCTCGAAGGTGAAATGTTCGGTCGCGACGAAGAGTTGAAATCGCTGGTCTTGCTGAAATCGGGCGATGTCTATTCCGGCGAGCGCCTGACCGAAGGCAATAAGCGCATTTCTGATCGGATGGGCACCTTCGGCTACGCTTTTGCCAATGTCAATGCCAATCCTGAGATCAACCGCGAGAAGAAGGAAATCGTGTTTACGATCGTCGTCGATCCAGGCAAGCGCGCTTATGTGCGCCGCATGAACATCGCCGGCAATACCACCACCCGCGACGAAGTGATCCGGCGCGAATTTCGTCAGTTCGAAGGTTCCTGGTACGATAGCAACAAGATCAAGATGTCACGCGACCGGGTCGACCGCCTTGGCTATTTCAAGGATGTGCAGATCGAGACACCGGAAGTGGCGGGCAGCACCGACCAGGTTGATGTCAACCTGACCGTGGTTGAAAAACCGACGGGCAACTTCATGATCGGTGGCGCTTTTTCGCAGTCCGAAAAATTCACGCTGTCGGCATCGGTGCAGCAAGCCAACTTCGCCGGCAGCGGCAACACGGTCGGCGTTGAAATCAATACCAGTAAATTCAGCCGTACCATCGCGTTTTCGCAAACCAATCCATACTTTACCGATGACGGCGTCTCGCGCAGCTTCGAACTGTATCTGCGCACGACCCGCCCGCCAGCGGTCAACATCGGCAGTTACACGATCAAGCAAACCGGTGGCCGGATCAGTTTTGGCGTGCCATTTTCCGAACTCGATACGGTCTTCTTCGGTGTCGGAATCGAGCGTTCGATGGTCGAAACCGACAGCACCAGTCCGCTGCGCTATCAGCGCTATGTGATTGATGCCGGCGGCCCGGTCAGCGGCATCGGTTCCGTCAGCACCAACTCGGTGCCACTGACGATGGCCTGGCAGCGCGACAGCCGCGACAGCGCGCTCACGCCAAGCATCGGCCGCTATCAGCGTGCCAATCTGGAACTGGACCTGATCGGCAACGCCAAGTACTACCGCGCGATCTACGAACAACAGTATTACCGTCCGTTGTTCCGTAACGTGACGCTGGCGTTGAAGGGGGAAATCGACTATGGTCATGGTATCGGCGGCAAGACTTATCCCATCTTCAAGAACTTCTATGGCGGCGGTATCGGTTCGGTGCGCGGTTATCAGAGTTCATCGCTCGGTATCGTCGATACCAACTTTGATGCACTGGGCGGCGCTTCACGCTTGATCGGGAACGTCGAGTTGCAGATGCCATTCCCCGGTTCCGGCACCGATCGCAGCTTGCGCTGGTTCGGCTTC
>JBLHNV010000087.1:0-9425 GCA_047623125.1 Janthinobacterium sp.
GTACGATGCCCAGGACGGACCACTGGTAGTTGCCGTTGGCAACAACGGCCAGTTTGTGCGCTTTTGCAACGACGTGATCGACCGTGCTGACATCGCCGCCGACGAGCGCTTCAAGACCAACCTGTCGCGCATCACCCACCGCGATGCCTTGATGACGGAAATCCGAAGCGAGCTCGGGTGCAGGACGCGCAAGGATCTGCTTGAGCGCATGAGCCAGGCTGGCATTCCCTGCGGCGAAGTGGCAGGTTTGCATGAAGCGCTGACCTCGCGCCGCGCCACCGAAAGCGAACTGGTGGCAACCGTGCCCCACCCTGAAGTTGGCAGCGTCAAGGTGCTGGCATCGCCCTATCGTTTCGACGGTGAACGGCTGCCGGTGCGCAGCGCCCCGCCGCAATTGGGTGAAGGCACGATGGACGTGCTGCAAGAGTTGCTTGGACTGTCCGATGACAAGGTCACTGAGCTGAAAGGGCGCGGAGTATGCTGACGCCTTGAGAGCAGACTGACTTTTTGTTGCGCTGATTGTTGCGCTGATTGTTGCTGAAAAATTGTCGCTGAAAAAATGTTGCGGTGGCGAAAATACCACCCAATGTATGCACATTGACAAGGCCGGGCGATCGCGCTGGCATAAGATATTACTCTTACTCGCCACCGGCTGCATTCATGATCGCCCTTCTCGAAGCGCACCGCGCCGGCTTGCTGGGCCGCGAACACTGGAAAGGCAACATCTTGTCCGGCGTCATCGTTGGCGTCGTCGCCTTGCCGTTGGCGATGGCGTTCGCAATCGCTTCGGGCGCCAAGCCGGAACAAGGTATTTACACGGCGATCGTGGCCGGGCTGGTGGTGTCGATCGCCGGCGGCAGCCGCTTGCAGATCGCCGGGCCGACCGGCGCCTTTATCGTGATCCTGGCCGGCATCACGGCCAAGTACGGCATAGACGGCTTGCAAATTGCGACGATGATGGCTGGCTGCATCCTGCTTTTGCTGGGCATGACGCGCCTGGGAGCGGTCATCAAGTTCATCCCGGCCCCGGTCATCGTCGGCTTTACCGCCGGCATCGGCGTCATCATCTGGGTCGGCCAGTGGAAAGATTTTTTCGGCTTGCCATTGATCCACGGCGCCCATTTTCACCCAAAACTGTGGCATCTGCTGCAAGCGATGCCGCAATTGCATCTGGCGACGACTGCGGTGGCGCTGCTGACACTGCTGGTGCTGCTGTTCTCGAACCGGGTGCGTGGCGTCAAGCATGTGCCGGGGCCGCTGGTGGCGCTGACCATCGCGACGCTGGTGCAAGCGGCTTTCCATTTCGAGGGTGTGGCGACGATCGGCAGCGCCTTCGGCGGCATTCCGCAAGGATTGCCATCCTGGCACTGGCCCGACATCAGCGCGGCGCGCGTCATCGAACTGATCGGGCCGGCGTTCGCGATCGCGCTGCTGGGCGCCATTGAATCCTTGCTGTCGTCGGTTGTCGCCGATGGCATGGCCGGCACCCGCCACGACTCGAACCAGGAATTGATGGGCCAGGGCCTGGCCAACATCATCGCGCCGCTGTTCGGCGGCTTCGCCGCCACCGGTGCGCTGGCCCGCACGGCGACCAATATTCGCAACGGCGGCAACAGCCCGCTGGCCGGCATCGTGCACGCCCTTACCTTGCTTGCCATCGTGCTGTTGCTGGCGCCGCTGGCCGCGCACGTGCCGCTCGCCGCGCTCGCGGCCATCTTGTTCATGGTGGCCTGGAACATGAGCGACCTGTCTCACGTCATCAAGATGGTCAGGCGCGCGCCGCGCGCCGACGTGCTGATTCTGCTGGTCACGTTCGTGCTGACGGTATTCGCCGATCTGGTGGTCGCAGTCAATATCGGTGTCATCCTGGCCAGCATGCATTTCATGCGGCGCATGGCATCAAGCGTCGATGTACTGCAAGTTAGCGAACAAGAATTGCAGCATGAATTGATGCACCTGGGGTTTACCACGCTGCCACCCGGGGTGCTGGTGTTCGCCATTGAAGGGCCATTGTTCTTCGGCGCCGTGGAAAATTTCGAGCGCGCGCTGGCGATCACGCATACCGCGCCGCGCGTGCTGATCATCCGCTTGCGCTGGGTTCCCTTCATCGACATCACCGGCTTGCAGACACTGGAAGAAGTGATCACGCACTTGCTCAAGCGCGGCGTGCACATCATGCTGACCGGCGCCAATCCCCGCGTCGAGGCCAAGCTGGTCAAGGCTCACATCATCGAACTGGTCGGACGCGGGAACGTGCACGCGACGCTGGCCGGTGCGCTCAAGGCTTGCCAACGAGCCAACGACGCTGCCATGCCGCAAACGCCCGGCGGGCGCGCTGACGATGACAGCTGAAACACGCTGCCTGACTGGCCGAGCACTTTTGCACTGCAAGCAGTGCCGATAGCGCCGGTCATGCCAGGTCAGCGCTTGGCGTGTTCGCCAAAAAACCGCAGCATCTGGCTCGATGCGTCCGGTCCCTTGCGGTCGGTATAACTGCCGCGGCGACTGCCGCCGGACCAGGCATGGCCAGCGCCATGTACCAGCCAATGCTCAGCCACTACGTTGCCCGCGCCATCCTGATGCACCGTTTGCGTATAGGCATGACCGCTGCCGGCGCGCCCTTGGTTGACCTCGGCTGCGCCGCTGTGCGCAATCGCTTGCGCGATAATCTGCTGCCCGTTGCGCGGATGAACAGTAGGGTCGCGCTCGCCGTGGAACACGATAATGGGCAGCGTGCCACGGCGCCCCGAGGGCGCTGCAGACGTTGATGCAACGCCGCGCTTCATCGCCGCCAGCGCCGACGGCAAGTCATTGGCCGCGCCGGCAGGCAAACCGGAATGAATGCCAAGCGCAGCAAACATATCGGGATAGGCATCGCCCATGATGACGGCCATCGCGGCACCGGCCGACAAGCCAGCGATGTAGACCTGGGCCGGATCGATGCAATAATCTTCGATCACTTGCCGCGTCATGCCAGCGATGATGGCGGGTTCACCCAGGTCGCGCTGCTGGTCGCCGGCGTTGAACCAGTTCCAGCACGCCGCAGGATTGGCCGATGGCGCCTGCGCAGGGTAAAGCACCAGACAGGGCATCTGCTCGGCGAGTTCGTTGAAGCGGGTGCCGGCAGCAAAATCATCGGGATTTTGTTTGCATCCATGCAGCATCACGACCAGCGGCAGCGCCTGCCCCTGGTAGCCGGTCGGAACATACAGCTTGTAGCCGCGCGTGCCGGCCGAATTGCCAAACGATGCTGCCAGAAACTCGCCCGCGGCAAGCACTTCCTTGCGATCCTTGTTTTCTTGCGGCTGCGGCGCGTCGCAGGTCGGCGTCAGCGACGCCAGACCAAAGCCCGGATGCTCGCCCAATGCTGCGCCATCGGGCATCGCAATACCCAACCGGGCCAGCAGATCGGGCAGCAAGCTGGTCGCCGCATCGTCGCTGCCTGCATCCGTGCGGGTATTTGTCTTTGTCTTTGTCTTTGTATTTGTCTTTGTATTTGTCTTTGTATTTGTCTTTGTATTCGGGTGGGTATTTGTGTTCACGTTCGCTTTCGCGCTCGTATTCGTGTTGGCGGGCGTGTTTGGCGCCGGATTGATGTCGCGCATCGCTGCCGGGTCAGGCCATGCACCAGCGCCTGGCGCTGATGTTGTTGCCGGCGCTGCCGGCATCATTGCCGCCAGCCGCTGTTGTATTTTTTCAGTCGCGGCGACAGCGTCACCTTTTTGCAGCATGGCAACCGTTTCGCGCATCAGCGCGAGCATTTCCTGAGGCATTTTCATTCGGATTTCCTTTTCATCGATGAAGCGCGCTGCAACCGGAAGTCGCAGTCGGCGCATGGCCAGCGTGCAAAAACACTTTTAAACATCCCCTTGGAATCCACAAGCCATCCGTATGGATGTTATTATAAGCATCAGCCGATGATTGTCAAGCGCAAGGCGAACCCATCGGGGCAGCTGGCACGGCAGAGGAAATAGAAAAGAACGGGAACCCGCTGCGGCGTGATGTTGCAGAGATCGTTTATTGAAGAGATCGTTTATTGAAGAGATTGTTCGTTGCAGGGACCATTTGTTGCAGAGATCGTTCGTTACAGGGATATTTTCCGGCAAAGATCGCGCATTCAGCTTTTTTTATTGCCGACATCATTGCGTGGAAAAATTGCTGCCGGTCGATGCAGTTCAGTCTACCGGCGCGCCGCCACCGCCTGGCATCGCATCCTTGCCCAGATCGGCGCAAGCGAGCGCGGTGCTCAGATACAGGCAGCCGCTCAGTTGTTCCAGCAGATCGCTGCCGCGCAAACGATCCAGCACCGCCCCCTTCACTTCGGCCAGATGCATCGTCACATGGCGCAAGGCCAGCGTCCGGTTCAATTGGGCCAGCACCAGCATCGCCGTGCTGTCAATCTGATTGACTGCCGACAGCACCAGTACCAAGTGCTGCGTATGCGGTTGCTGCCGTAACGCATGCTCGATACGGTCCTTGACCGCATCGACATTACCAAAAAACAAACCCGCATCAATGCGCAGCAACAAGATATCCGGCAAGGTCTCGGCCTCATAGCGCAGCACGTTGCGGTAATGCTCGCTCCCCTTGATGCGGCCCAGCACAGCAACCTGAGGCCGGCTGGCGCGCCAGATCAAGGTCCCCATCGATAACAGCACACCGCCAACGACGCCCGCTTCAATACCCAGCACCAATATGCCGGCCATCGTGGCCAGCAAGGCCAGCGCATCACTGCGATCGTAATGCCAGGTTGTTTTCAAGGTGTCGAAGTCGAGCATGCCGAGCACGGCAAAAATGATCGTCGCTGCCAGCACTGGCAATGGCAGCAAAGCCAGCCAACCGGTCGGCGCCACCAGCGCCAGCGCCAGCAGCGCAGCCGTGATGATCGACGCGAGCGGCGTGTTGGCGCCGGCGGAAAAATTGACAGCCGAACGCGACAGGCTGCCGGTCACCGGAAAACTGCCGGATACGGCGCTGGCCAGGTTGGCCGCGCCCAGGCCGATCAATTCCCGGTTGGTCCGCAGCGTTTCATTGCGCTTGAGGGCCAGCGTTTGCGCCGCCGACATGCCCATCAAGAAAATGATGAAAGCGATCGACAGCGCCGGTGACAGCAAGGGCCGCCAGTGCTGGTGTGAAAACGCCAGCGCCAGATGCGGCAAGCCAACCGCTACATGGCCGGTGGTCCTGACTCCGGATGCGGACAGACTCAGCGCCGCGACCAGCACCGTGCCGGCGACAACGACCAGCATCGGCGCCAGCCGGGCGCCAAGCTCGGCCACCAGCGCCGTGCACGACATGCGCCGCAAAAGTTTGACCAGATAGCGCCTGGCCAGCCACAGCGCAAACAGACTGCCCAGCCCCAGCATCGCACTGGGGCCATGCAACTGCGGCGGCGCGGCGCCCAGCAAGGCAGGCATCTGACCGAGCGCGATCAGAATCGCAGCGCCATTGCTAAAACCGCTGAGAACCGGGCGCGACAGGAAGTTGGCCAGGAATCCCAGCCGCAACGCGCCGCACAGCAGCAAGATCACGGCACTGATCAATGCCAGTTGCGCGGCCAGCAGTGCGTACAGCGCCGTACCCGGCGCGGCCAGCGGCGCCAGCGCGGCTGCCGTCATCAACGACACGATCGCCATCGGCCCCACCGATTGCGTCATGCTGCTGCCAAACAGCGCATATAACAACGGCGGCAAGATGCTGGCATACAAGCCGACCACGGGCGGCAATCCTGCCACCAGCGCGTACGCCATCGATTGCGGAATCATCATCATCGCCACGACGATACCGGCGGTGATGTCGCCAGCGAGCAGTGCACGGTGATATTGCCGGAGCCAGAGCAGCATCTTGCCATCCATCGCATTGAAATAGCGCCCAGCCTAACACGGCCCGCTTGAGCACCGAAAAAATGACGGCATCCAGCGCAGTTGCCTGCGCCAACGCCAGGGCTGGCCAAGAAAAGGCAACGCCACGCAGCGCTGCCGCGAAGGCAGAAACCGAGTCAATGGCAGCGCCAAAACAGGCTTAAAAATCAGCTGAAAATTTTCTGAAAAAATTTTCCGACATACGGCGCAATAAAAAAAGACAGGCGGATAGCCTGTCTTTTTTCAGGGCAAACCCTGTCATGCGCCGGATCGTTTGCGGCGCTTGCCTGAAGGATTACTTCGGCATCAAGACAGTATCGATGACATTGATAACGCCATTCGACTGGATCACATCGTAAGTGCTGATGTTGGCTCTGTTGCCGGCTTCATCGGTAACAACGATATTGTGCATGCCATTCATCGACAGCATCAGTTTGCCGCCGCTGGCCGTAGCCAGCGTTGCCTTGCCCATGTCTTTCGTGATGGCCGACGCCATTGTTTTGAAATCGTATTTGCCTGGCACGACATGGTAAGTCAGGATTTTGGTCAGCGTTGCCTTGTTTTCCGGCTTGACCAGCGTTTCGACGGTGCCAGCAGGCAGCTTGGCAAACGCAGCATTGGTGGGTGCGAATACGGTGAACGGGCCCTTGCCCTTCAGTGTCTCGACCAGGCCAGCGGCCTTGACGGCAGTCACCAGCGTCGTATGGTCAGCCGAATTGACCGCATTGTCGATAATATCCTTGGTTGGCATCATGCTCTGACCGCCGACCATCACGGTTTCGTTATGGTGGGCTGCCATGCTGGCGCCGGCCACGATCATCGATGTCACGAACAAAACTGCTGGGCTAAATTTACGCATGAATTTCTCCTTGAGGGAATTAATGTTGGAATACTGTTGAAATAGTGTTGAAATACTGTTCGAGTACTGTAAGGTTGTTGCTACTGGGATGCATACCTACTTACGCAAGCAAAATGCAATCGGATTCAATTATTTCAAAAAAATAGCCGGCTCCGGCTCCGCATGGCGCGCGCCGATGATGCAGGTTCGGGTAGAATCACGCGTTTTCGCCGTAAAGTAGTTCTTATGCGAAACAATAGGCCGTGCACAGCGGCAAAGTCGACCACACCCCGCGATCCGGGGCGGCAACGGCAACGGCAACAACTACTCAAGGAAATATAATGCAAATGATTCTTTCGGCCGGGTCCATCCTGGCCATTGTCCTGTGGGGCTTGCTGGCGCCAGCGTCGCTGAGCGGGTTCTTCGACGAGGCGCTGGTCATCATTACCAAGAACTTCGGCTGGCTCTATTTGTGGGTCGTGCTCGGACTCGTGATCATGGCGATCATGCTGGCCGTGAGTCGCTATGGCGACTTGAAGCTGGGCACCGAAGATGACGATCCCGAATTCTCGATCGGCGCCTGGTTTTCGATGTTATTTGCCGCCGGCATGGGTATCGGCCTGGTGTTCTGGGGCGTGGCCGAACCAATTTCACATTTCGGGGCGGCACCGCCAGGCGTCGCCGCGGGTACTCCCGAGGCCGCCAACGCTGCATTACGCTACAGCTTCTTTCACTGGGGCTTGCACCCGTGGGCCGTCTACAGCATCGTTGCCCTGTCAATCGCGTTCTTCCAGTTCCGGCGCGGTGGCGCGGCGCTGGTCAGCACTTCCGTCGAAGCGTTGCCGTGGCGCTTTGCCAAGCACATATCGCCGCTGGTCAATGTACTCGCTGTCATCGCCACCGCATTTGGCGTCGCCGCTTCGCTGGGCATAGGCGCATTGCAAATCAACAGCGGCTTGCACGCGGTGTTTGGCTTGCCGCTCAGCGATGCATCGCAGGTAGGTATCATCGTCGTCACCACCGCACTGTTCCTGGTATCGGCGGTAACCGGCGTTGAACGCGGCATCAAATGGCTCTCCAGCATCAACTTGATGGTCGCGGCCGCGCTGGCATTCGCCGTATTCGTGCTGGGACCGACGGTCGCCATCATCGACGCCTTCACTAATACGCTGGGTTCTTATCTGAGCGAATTCGTGCGCATGAGTCTGCGCATGACACCGTTTCGCGACAGTGGCTGGGTCGGTGGCTGGACCGTGTTCTACTGGGCCTGGTGGATCTCATGGTCGCCATTTGTCGGCCTGTTCATCGCGCGCGTCTCGCGTGGCAGAACGATCCGCGAATTCGTCGTTGGTACCGTGCTGGCACCGACGCTGGCCGCCTTCGTCTGGTTCTCGGTGTTCGGCGGTACGGCACTGCACATGGAAGTCTGGCAAAACGTGCCACTGGCCGAAGCGGTCAAGGCCGATGTCTCGACGGCGCTGTTTACAATGTTCAATGCACTGCCGATGAGCGGCTTGCTGTCAGGCGTGGCGACGGTACTGGTACTGGTATTTTTCGTCACCTCGGGCGACTCGGCCACGCTGGTGCTGGGCATGATGAGCACCGGCGGCAATCCGGACCCGTCGTCCAAAGTCAAGGTCATGTGGGGCGTGCTAGTATCGGGCATCGCGATCAGCCTGCTGCTGGCCGGCGGCCTGAAAGCGGTGCAAACGGCCACGATCGTGTTTGCGTTGCCGTTTACCATTGTCGTCTTGCTGATGGCGGTATCATTGTGGCGCGGCGTAGGCGAAGACTGGCGCGAAGAACAGCGCCAGGAAAAACTGCTGCGCAAACGCATGCGCGAGATGTCAGCAAAACAGACTGAACTGGGAAAATAAGATGGCCATCGAACTGCTGGTAGCTTTGGGCAAGAGCTTTTTATTCGTGTTCGCAGCGATCTTGCCCATTCTCAATCCAGCCGCCACCGCGCCTATCTTTCTCAGTCTGACTGAGGGTGCATCGTTGTCGACGCGGGCCTTGCTGGCGCGCCGTATCGCGCTCAACATGTTCGCGCTGATGGCCGGTTCGATGCTGATCGGTTCCTACGTGCTGGCTTTTTTCGGCATATCGCTGCCGATCGTGCGCGTGGGCGGCGGCTTGATCGTTGTCGCAACAGCGTGGCGACTGCTGCACGCCAGCCATGCCACTGAAGATTTGCGCACCGATCTGGTCGATTCCTTCACGCCCGCTCAGGCGCGTCGCCAGGCATTCTATCCGCTGACCTTCCCGATCAGTTGCGGCCCCGGCTGCATCGCGGCGGCGATCACGGTCGGCGTCGCGCTGCACGATGACCGCGTGCCGCTGTCGCTGGCGCGCATGGGCGGTGGCGTGCTGGCGCTGCTGGCGGTCGGTGCCCTGCTGTATCTGGCGTTTCGCTACGCGAAGAGTCTGCTCAAGCCGCTGGGCGAAGCCGGTACGCTGATCTTCCTGCGCCTGTCAGCTTTCATCTTGCTGTGCCTGGGCGTGCAGATTGTCTGGGATGGCGTGGCCGAATTGATCCGCAGCGTGCTGCTGGCGACGCGCATCGCATGATCACGTAAATACGACACCCCACCCAACGCCGTTGATGGCAACGGCGTGCACAACCTGTAACCAAAGATGAGCACATAGATGACACAACAACACAATATCGTCTTCCTCGACCGCGACAGTCTGATTGCGACACTGCGCGCGCCCAAGTTCGCGCA
>JBLHNV010000088.1:0-9422 GCA_047623125.1 Janthinobacterium sp.
GCTGGTGCTGGTGCTGGTGCCGGTGCTGGTGCAGGGTTTGCTGGCCGACAACGGCCTCCAATCGGCTCATGCGACAGCCTGGTGCGCATGAATCGGCCAAGTCAGTGCGCTTGTGCTGCGGTCATGAAAATGAATGCGCAGTAAGCGGCGATCAGGGCCGGAGCGCGGTGGCGAGGAATCATGCCGCTACGTGACATTAGCAACAATACCGTGATCATGCCGAACCCGGCACCCACGGCCACCTCGCCGAATGTTATATGAATGGGGGCAATCGTGGCGGTCACGCCGACAACGGCGAGTCCATTGAACAGGTTGCTGCCCAGCAGAGTGCCAACCCCGATGTCGTCGTGGCCGCGCAGGCGGGATAATAAAACGGTCACCAATTCGGGCAGTGAGGTACCTATGGCGACCAGCGTGGCGCCAATCACATAGGGGTGCAAGCCCATCGTCATGGCGATGCCGGAGGCGCCTGAGACGAACAGCCTTCCGGCGACCAGCAGCGCCGCCAGTCCTGCCAGCAGAAATAGCAGAAACAGCCACGTGCGCTCGAGCACTGCGGGTGTTTCTGTGTCGATTGGCGTATCGCGGCGATAGATCATTGCTTGACGCACCAACAAGGTCAGCCAGCAAGCGAACAGCACTAATAGCAGCACCCCTTCCGAACGCGACAGCGTGCTATTGGACGCAAGCACCAAGGTGAGGATGGGGACGGCAAGGGCCAGCATGAAGTCACGCTTGAATTCTTCAAAGTGCGCAGCCAATGGCCCGAACAGCAGAGCAACGCCCAGGATCAAGCCGAGATTGACCACGTTGCCGCCAAACGCATCGCCCAGGCCGATCCCCGGTTTCCCGGCAATGGCGGCCATGCTTGAGACCGCCATCTCCGGGCTGGAGGTGGCGAAGGCGGCAAATGTCGTCGCCACCAGCAGCTTGGGCAGGCGCAGCCATTGCGCTATGCCGAGCACGCCATTAAGAAAACTCGCCCCGCCAATTGCAGCCAACGGAATCGCCGCGATCAGGGTGAGCAGATCGTTGGTGGCGATGGTCATTTTTTATCCCTTCGTTCGCAAACGGCCGCCGTACTCGAATGGCGGGGGACGATCGGCATCATCCGATCGCGCATATCGTTTGCGCCGCGCATATTAAACGGCGCAAACGGATCGTGCAGTGCGTGTCGGGCGCGCCCGGAATCGTCTATGGAAACCATCCGCGAGGCGCGTTTTCAAACGTGTGTACTTGACTGCCCTTGCCTAGTGCGTACGGCAATATCGGGGGGCGGATGGACAGCATGCGCGGTGACAAGGGACCACCCTTTGGTTCGTCCGGCTTCTTTGCCAACGCCTCTACTTGATCAGGATAACCGGAACATCAACCAGATGTACGACGCGGCTGGCGACGGAGCCGATCATCACGTTCGCGAACAGTCCCATTCCGCGTGTGCCCATGATGATGCCATCACAGTCCGATTCGCGCACCTGCTCGGCAATTTCGCCCGCGGCCTGGCCGACGCGGCAGCGCAACTGATAGGCAATGCCGGCTTCCTCTAAAATCTTGCGCGCTGGCATGAGCATTTGATCAGCCTCGTCCGGGCACAGGCGCGTCAGTTCGTCTGGCGACAGTCTGGCGGCCCGGGAAGTAAATGTCATCGGGTCCAGTACGTGCAGCAGTTCAATTTTCAGTGAAGGATTTTCTTGCGCAGTTTGAACTGCATGACGAACGGCGCGCAATGCGTTCGCAGACCCGTCGAAAGCAACAAGTATTTTTTTCATGTGGTCTCCCAAACTGTTGGAAAAATCTATCGCCTGTTCACGTATTTAAAAATAGCACGATTCAATCGTTCCCAATTGCGTAAAGGTCAATCCAGCAAGGATGTCCGCATTTGAGCTTGCCAATCATGAAAGCGGTTTGGGGCTTTGTCGCCCGCGTCATCGTCCAGCATGAGCTCGATCCTGGCAGCTCGCAGTAGGGCGCCTGCCGCCAGGACCGGTTTGAGCGCCTTGCACCGCGCGTGCATGGAAGCAATCCGTTGTCGCCAGCGGCAGGCTTTAACTGCATGCCGCACGCCGCACGCCGCACGTCGCGCGTCGTTCGAAGATCGAATGCATGCATATCGAATGCAGTGCTGATGGAGGCAGCGCAATGACATGCCTGGGCAGGGGGGTAAAGTCGCAGTGGTGGGTCTGTCAGCGCTCAGCGCGGGACCTTGGATCGAGACCAATAAAAGGAGTCCGATGTTGCGTTCTGTTCCGACCCGGTTTATCGGCCTGTGCCTGGTGGTCTTGGGGGTGTTTGCCCACTTCGTCGCGGCACAGCCCCAGCTACTGCGCCCGCTGGTTTATGTGGTGCCGATCACGGGCGTGATCGACCTTGGTCTGGTGCCGTTCGTGACGCGGGGGCTCGACGAAGCCACGCAGGCGGGGGCAGCGGTGGTGATCTTCGATATCGACACTTTCGGCGGGCGGGTGGATGCCGCCGTGCAGATCCGCGACGCGCTATTGAGCGCCAAGGTGCACACGGTCGCGTTTGTGAACAAACGCGCTATCTCTGCCGGCGCCCTGATCGCACTCTCGGCCCAGACTCTGGTGATGTCCTCCGGCGGCACCATCGGGGCGGCGGCACCGGTGCAGGTGGGTATGCCAGGCGCCGCCGCCGTACCGGCGCAAGAGAAGACCGTGTCTTATGTCCGCAAGGAGTTTCGCGCCACCGCCGAGGCCCGCAAGCGACCGCTGCTGCTGTCCGAGGCGATGGTCGATGCCGATGTGGTGGTGCCCGGCATCATCGAAAAGGGCAAGTTGCTGACACTGACCACCGACGAAGCTTTGCAATACAAGGTCGCCGATTTGCGCGCCGACACGCTCGACGCCGTGCTGCAGCAACTCGATCTTGCGGGTGCGCAAGTGCATTCTGCCAAGCCACACTGGGCCGAGCAACTGGTGCGCTTTCTGACCCATCCGGTGATGGGCTCGCTGCTGATCAGCATGGGTATGCTGGGCATCATGGTCGAGTTGCGCACTCCCGGCTTTGGCATCCCCGGCGCAATTGGCGTGAGCAGCCTGGCGCTGTTTTTCTGGGGCCACTGGCTGGTACAGCTGGCAGGCTGGGAGGAGTTGCTTCTGGCCGGCATCGGACTGCTGTTTCTGGCGGTGGAAATCTTGGTCATCCCGGGCTTCGGCGTGCTCGGGACGCTGGGCATTGCGGCCCTGCTTGGCGCTTTGGCACTGAGCATGGTGGGGGCCGGTGATACGGCGGCAGTGATCGTCGGCGCCATGTGGCGCGTCGTGTTAGCGCTGCTGGCGGCGCTGCTGGGCAGTCTGGTGCTGTTGCGCTTCCTGCCTCGCCTGCCGCTGGCGCGCCGGATGATTTTGCAAACCGATCTGGGCTCGGGGCCGACCCACGGTTCGGCGCCGGAAGCCGACCAGCAATGGCTGGGCAAGCAGGGGCGGGCCTTGTCGATTCTGCGACCGGCAGGCATCGCCAGCATCGAAGGGGCGCGCGTGGACGTTGTCTCCGACGGCGCAATGATCGACGCCGACGCACCGATCGAGGTGATCCGGGTGGATGGCAATCGAATCGTGGTGCGGCAAATTGTGCACATCAACTTGATGAAAGAATGACCCATGAATGCAATCTTGGTCGAACTGGTGGGAAGTATTGGCTTGCTGGTAGCGGTGCTGGCGGCGCTGGCGCTGCTGCTATATCTGATACCGATCCGGCTGTGGATTGCGGCTTGGGCCTCCGGGGCCTATGTGGGGTTATTTACGCTGATCGCCATGCGTCTGCGGCGCGTTCCGCCCAGCACGATCGTCAATGCCCGAATCAGCGCGGTAAAGGCCGGACTGGAGATCTCGATCAACGATCTGGAAGCCCACTTTCTGGCCGGCGGCAATGTGGTGCGCGTGGTCAATGCCATGATTTCCGCCGACAAAGCCAATATTCCGTTGCCCTTCAAGCGCGCCGCAGCCATCGATCTGGCCGGGCGCAATGTGCTGGAAGCGGTGCAGATGTCGGTGCTGCCCAAGGTGATAGAAACGCCGCGCATCGCCGCAGTGGCCAAGGACGGCATCCAGCTCATGGCCATTTCGCGGGTGACGGTGCGCACCAATATCGACCGGCTCGTTGGCGGTGCCGGCGAGGAGACAATTATCGCGCGCGTCGGCGAAGGCATGGTCAGTACCATCGGTTCGGCCGTCAGCCACAAGAATGTGCTCGAAAACCCTGACCATATCTCCAAGCATATTCTCAGCAAGGGCCTCGATGCCGGGACCGCCTACGAAATTTTGTCGATCGACATCGCTGACGTGGACGTAGGAGAAAATATCGGTGCCAAGCTGCAAATCGATCAGGCTAATGCCGACAAGCAGATCGCTCAAGCCAAGGCTGAAGAGCGCCGCGCGATGGCCGTAGCGCTCGAGCAAGAGATGCGAGCGCGCGTGGTGGAGGCCGAGGCGGAAGTGCCACTTGCCATGGCAGAGGCTTTCCGTCAGGGTAATCTGGGCGTCATGGATTACTACCGGATAAAGAACCTCGATGCCGACACGGCCATGCGCAAAGAGATCGCCAATACAGCCGATGACCCGACGGATGACCCGGCCGGTGGCCAGAAGAAGTAGCGCAGCAAAATATGGAAAAATTTCCCCAGGAACTGGTCTTCGCGCTCATCTTCGGCGCGCTCTGGCTGGTTCAGTTTCTATTCAAGCGCCTGCGCAATCAGGGCTGGCAGTCCGATGCCGAACCTGAACCTGAGCCTGAACCTGAACCCGAGCTCGAGCTCGAGTCCGGACTCGGGTTGAAATCCGATGCCTTGGTCCGGTGGGCGAGCGCTGCTGGCACCAAAGCGCCATGGTCTAGGCCACTGTTGCAGACCCGTGTGGTGCCAGCACCGCCACCGCCACGCGTGACTGCGGCACCTGGGCGGCGTTTTTCGCGCCGCTCGCTGATGGGCAGCCGGCGCGCCATGCAGGACGCCATTGTCATCGCGGCGATCCTGGGGCCATGCCGGGCGAGCCAGCCCCATGACATCGATTGAGATGGACTGAACTGGCGCATCTCGCAGCGCAGATTGCGAAACCACGCGATCAGCGGCTGCCAGCCAGTGCTGGCCTTTCGCGGGCACATACCAGCCATTGATCTGCACCACATCCACCACACCCACCACACCTGCCGTACCCATCCGCCCAGCGCCGGTGATCTCGCGCACTTGGTGGATGCCCAGCGTCTCGGCGTAGTTTGCGGAAGGCAGAGCACGGGGGTTTTGTTCTGCCGGCAGCAAGGTAGGTGGAATCACCGTTATGCCGATCCTGATATTGCCGCCTGATATCGATGCCATGGCACGCATCGAGCACTTTTCATAGGAATTACTTGTTATTATATTTACTTATTTTTCCAACATGAAAAATGCTGACATTGCATCGCCATTCATCGCGCGCGCTGATCTTGCTGTGTTCATCGCTCAGTTGGCAGCGTCGGCCCGAGGCATCAAGGTCGGGATTGTTTCTTTGGAGGCATAATGACATGCAAGGGCTTGCGCCCGATCGCATCAACCGGCTGAAATCGCGCTGAAATTGCGCTGAATCAATACTAAAGAAAAGAGGAATACATGAGTTCAGACGCAATACCGCATCCATGGCATGCCGATGCTGAAGTCGCGCGCGCGCGACTGGCCGAACCGGGCGCCGCTACGCTGGCCCAATTGCGCGAACGCAGCGGCCTCGAGTTTTTGCAAGCGATCGGCGAGGGCACGTTGCCATCGATCCCGATCGGCCAGTTGATGGGCTTTGTGCCTGTTGAATGGGAACCCGGGCGCATGGTGTTTCAGGGCAAGCCCGGCGCACAGCACTACAATCCGCTGGGTAATGTCCATGGTGGTTATGCGGCGACGCTGCTCGATTCGTGCGTGGGGTGCGCAATCCACAGCATGCTGCCAGCGGGCAAGGGCTATACGACGCTGGAATTGAAGATCAACTATATTCGGGCTATCAGCGAAAAAACCGGTCCGGTGCGGGCCGAAGGCAAAGTCATCCACGTCGGCGCACAAACCGGCATTGCCGAAGGACGGCTGACCGACATTCATGGCAAACTATATGCATTCGCCACTACGACTTGCCTGATTTTCCCGATCTGAGCTTGCGTTTGAGTGGGGGCGGGCAACCGCCAGAGCATGCAACCGTGCTGGCCCCCGCTCAATTGAAATATTTGACCGTGTCCCCGAGGTTGCCGGCGCCAGAGTGCAAACTGCCCAAGGCATGGTGGTCTGCATCGATCACCATGCAGGTCGGCAGCGCGATGACAGCGCCAACCCATCGGAACGGTCTCTTGATGCCCTGGAGCGAATGCCGTAAATAAAATCCGGGGTGTTGCGCTGCGCGTTCTGGTCATCGCTGGCAGATTCCAGTACATATGGCGCAAGACGTCGATCAAGGAGCGGGCCACGTCGCCGTGCGAACGGTGGCTCGATGACACTGCATCGAAGCGATACAGCGTATCGCCGCTGAGCATCCGACAGACCTATATCTCACATAGCGTGAAGCCGACGAACGTGCCCAGAAACAGGGGGGCGTCGGCCAGGTTGCGCCGGATCTGCTGCACCTGGCCATGCAAGCCCTGGCTCAGTAGCCACAGTACGATGCAGGGCATGATCAGCATGCCGGTCTCTTTGCCTGAGACTGCCGCCCAGCTAAAAACACCGCTGGCGGGCAATATCCCGAGGTGTTTTCCGGCAGTGACATGGGCGCTTCAAACGCCAGATCGAGATCCGTCGTCAGATTAACAGTGCGGCGCAGGGCGCCCGGATATTGAGGAAAGATGCCTTGTTGATACACATCAAATTGCTTTGGGAAAATGAGTTCCTGATGCCAATTTAATGTAATATTTTCAATGTTGTTTTGAGAAAAATAGTATTGCAAAAATAATCTTTCATCATTCCATTCTAGGAGTAGTTCATGTTTTTAAATCTGGAAAATTTTTCGACTGCATCCAAAGCCCAACTTGAATCCCAATTCGAGACCGCTAATGCGCTGGCGCACAAGGCTGTCGCAGCGGGCGAAAAAACAATCTCGTTGAATACCGCAGCGGCAAAATTGTACTTCGAAGAGTCCAGCGCTGCCGTCAAGGAAATGTTTTCGCTGAAAGACCCGCAGGCATTTTTCGCACTCGTTGCAGCACAAGGCAAGCACAATGCCGACAAGGCCGCCGCTTACACACGCCAGTTGGCTGAAACTGCGACCGGCATCAACGCCGAATTCACGCAAGCAACTGAAGCGCACCTCGCTGCTTCCAAAAGCAAGGTTGTTGCGATGATCGACGAAGTCACGAAGAGCGCTCCTGCCGGCTCCGAGAAGGCTGTCGAAATGTTCAAGTCAGTCATCGGCAGCGCCAATGCCAGCTACGATCAATTGAGCAAATCGGCCAAGCAAGCAGTCGAAGCGGTTGAAGCACAGGTCAGCAAAGCAGCAGTGCAATTGTCGGATACTGCAAAAAAAGTTGCTTAAAGAAATCGTTTGAAAGAATCAGTCCGGCGTCAGTATGACGCTGAAAATGTTGCAGGCCGCGTCGAGCGGCCCGTCTTTTTGCTGGAAACAAGCTGCCGCCGCGCCTGCGCTGATCCAGATCATGTCCTCCGTTGTCCGTTGTCCGTTGTCCGTTGTCCGTTGCCGGTGACGGCCATCGATATCTCTGCGTTTCCTTCGCATCCTTGGCGCCGCGCGCTGCCTGTCAGCGCTGTCAATGACTGACGGGCACTCCCATCCTGCGCAGCCATTGCCTGTAAGAATACTTTCATCGACAACATGGTTGCTATCGCCATCGTCATGCACTGATCCGGCAGCCGATAGCCTCTGGCATGGAACATGCTGTCCCATTGTGTTTCGTAACGCACAACGAATGGAGGCAACATGAAGCTTGCCCGCCTGCTGGTGCTCATCACCGTGATTGCATCGCCTGTTGCTTACGCCAACGACTTTCCGACCATAGGCACGGTCTGTCTGACCAAGACGTACGACAGCTCCGGTCAGTGGTATCCTGATGATGCCCAATCCATGGGGCGCATCAATCAGGGTTGTCGACCGGCGGCGGCGAAGTGATGAATTCGGCTGCGGCACGTCTGGTCAAGATCCTGAATTATCCGTTGGATATCGACAAACTGCAGGTTGGCGCCAACCGGGTATTCAAGAGCATGGATGCGCATCTGGCGAGCCGTGAATTTCTGGAATTGGGACGCCCGACGATCGGCGACCTGGCGTGCTTTTCTGTACACGGCGATGGCAGGCGAGGGCGACATCGACTTGAGCGTCTATCCGGATATCCTGAAATGAATAGAGCGGATGAAGAAAATTCCTGGCTTCATCCCGATGCCAGGCATTCCGGCAGCAGCGTAAAATTGGCAGGGTTGGAACAGTTTTTCCAACTCTTTTTTGACACCGGGCACCCTCTGACTCGGGTGCTGATTGGTACCCGCTGGCTCGGGTGCCGTTTAAAAAGATGAACGATGATCAAATCCATTTCGCAAAATAAATGTTTTGGTGGCATGCAGGGCGTATACAGCCACGAATCGCAAGAAACCGGATGCACGATGCGCTTTGCCGTGTTTATTCCGCCGCAGGCAAAAAACGGTCCGGTGCCGGTGCTTTACTGGTTGTCCGGCCTCACCTGTAGCGAAGAAAACTTCATTTTCAAGGCCGGTGCGCAGCGCGTTGCCGCCGAACTTGGCATCGCGATCGTGTGCGCCGATACCAGTCCGCGCGGCCTGGCCATTGCGGGCGATGTCGCCAGCTATGATTTCGGCGTCGGCGCCGGCTTTTATGTCGATGCGACCGTCGCGCCATGGTCGCGCGGCTACCGGATGTACTCGTACATCACGAAGGAATTATTTGCACTCGTGGCGTCGTCATTTCCGGTCGATGCGGCGCGCGCCGGCATTTCGGGCCATTCGATGGGGGGGCATGGCGCGTTGACGATCGCATTGAAAAACCCGGCCTTGTTCCAGTCGGTGTCGGCTTTTGCGCCGATCTGCGCACCTGCGCGCTGCGCGTGGGGCGAGAAGGCCTTGACCGGTTATCTCGGCACAGACCGCAATGCCTGGCGCGAATATGATGCAACGGCGCTGATCGAAGATGTCGGATGGAAAGGGCCGGCCATCCTGGTCGATCAGGGGAGCAGCGACCAGTTTCTGGAAGCTCAGTTGAAACCGGAATTGCTGCAGCAAGCTTGCCAGCAGATGCACGTCCCGCTTGAACTGCGCATGCAAGCAGGGTATGACCACAGTTACTATTTCATCGCCAGTTTCATCGAGGATCATCTGTGCTTTCACGCCGCCAATCTGTAGGCGAACGGAACTCGATCATGCGTCCGAAGCAGCAGGTCAGTGGCGACGAAATGGCTGCTCGTGGCCGGATAGCAGCAAGGCGATGTCCGATATCCAGTCGTGC
>JBLHNV010000089.1:0-9398 GCA_047623125.1 Janthinobacterium sp.
TGGTGCAGTGCCGCTGTGGGGCGGCGAGATCGCTTCGAAAGTAAGCTATCTGGAACAGGGCGGCTCGGTCTGGGTGTTCAAGCTGGCACCGAAGTAACGTCATCAATCCTGCCGCATGCGCCGCTACCAAGCGGGGCGCGGCAGGACGCACAACACCGTTTTCTCTGGCCGGCATCGCCGGCTTTTTTTGCCCTCGATTGGCTGGTCTGCCCGATTGCCGATGCTTTGGTTATAGGGGTGTTTGCAGTCGATCATGTTGTGCGGCACGCCCGGCCTATGCGTAAAACTGCGCGCGCTGCCAACGCTTGCAAGCAATTTCAGGCTAACGAGATCTGCGCGATGATGCCGCTGGCGCTGCTGACCAGCACGTAGTCATGGCCGGTTTGTACCCAATGCGAGCTGAGACTTTGCAGTTGAGACTTTATAGCTGAGCTTATAGCTGAAAACCCAGTGCGCGCACCATGCCTTCGATCATGTCGCGCCACCATGCGGGTTCTTGCACGACATAGCGGCGCGATAACTTGACCTTGCGCTCGATCCAGTGGGCCAGCCAATCGATTTGCGCCGGCCCGTAAAATGCCGTGGTCAGTTCGAAATTCAAGAAAAAACTGCGTCCATCCAGATTGGCCGATCCGCACAGTGCGACGTCATTGTCGACGATGACGGCCTTGGCATGGATCATCTGTGGAAAAAAATAGATGTGCGCGCCGGCGTTGGCGAGTTCGCGCAGCGAGCGCTCGCGGGCCAGATCGGCCAGTCTGTGATTGGATCGGGCCGGCAGCAGCAAGGTCACGCTGACATCGCGTCGGCAAGCGATGCACCACGCCGCCAGCAGCGCATCATCGGGCACGAAGTAGGGCGATACGGCCACGATGCGTTCGCGCGCATGATAGGCCGCCGTCAGTAGCAGCGCATGCAGCGTGTCATCAGCGTGATCGGGGCCGCTGGGCAGCAGTTGGGCCGGTATGCCGTCCGGTGCATGCACCAGCGCCGGCAGCGTCGACGGCATTGGCTGGCTGCGGCCCCCGGCGCCATGCCAGTCGTGCTCGAACACCCATCGGACTTGCTGTGCCAGCGGGCCCTGCACGATGAAGCTCAGGTCTGGCCAGGCATTTTCCCCCTCTTCATCGACGAAGTAGTCATCGGCAAAGTTGCGTCCGCCGCTCCAAAGCGCGCTGCCATCGCAGACCACGAACTTGCGATGGTTGCGCAAATTGGTGCGTCCCCGCAGCGGGTTGTGCAGCACCGGCATGAACCAGCGCACTTCGACGCCAGCGTCACGCAGCGCATGCAGGCGCGAGCGCGCATAGCGCAGACTGCCGATCGCATCGATCAATACCCGCACCCGTACGCCGCGCCTGGCGCTTTGCATCAGCGCAGCGCCCAAGGCATTGCCGGTCGCATCTGCCGCCAGTATGAAAGTGCACAGATCGATGCTGTGCCTGGCGTTGGCGATCAGGGCCAGCAGCGCTGCCTGGGACTGGTGTCCATCTTCGTGGAAGCAGGCGCTGCTGTTGTGCGTTGGCGCCGGCAGATCCAGCGCCGCGAGCAGGCCGGTGGCCCAGGCCGGTTTCTCTTGCAAGCCGTGCGGCGTCGGCACATGACCATGAGGACGGCTGAATTTTCGCCGGCCGAACAGCAGAAACAGCGGCACGCCCAGATACGGAACGACCGCTATCGAGAGCACCCATGCAACGGCGGTCGATGGGTGGCGGCGCTGGCGGCCGATGCGGGTCGCCAATATGTAGAGCAGCAATCCGCAAAAAACAAAGGCGCCATGCTCCAGCGCCGACAGCGGGAAGGTCCATCGCAAGCCGTCATCTGACAGCACTGCCGTCGTCATGCGCCAGCCTTGGCCAGCGGGCATATCGCGTTTCGTTGCGAGGTGGTATCAATATTATCGAGTGTCATGCTGGCACTTTCAAGGATCGGGCACTGACAATTGTACTGTCGTTTGCCCAAGCCGACATCTTGTCCGGCGCGCACGTTAACATCATCGCAACTTCCTAAGCGCAGCAGGCGCACTCGCAAAGCAGCATCGCTGTACTGCTCGATGCCCTCGCCAGAAATGCCTGCCGGCTCTGAAAGTGCGGTGGCGATGCTGAAATCAGTGCGCGTCAACGCCATCTCCGGCGCCCGGCGCTCGGCACCCGTACTGTGCATCAGTTACCATGCAAGATGCCGGTTTCCTGCCTATATGTGGTAAAAAGGTAGTGAACTGTCAGTATCTGTGATGCTGCTGCGACGATTGCTGCAACAGGCAGCGGGCGCGCCTTTCTGTACCATTTTTCTGTGCAATTAGTCTTTGCATATATCGAGTTTCTTTGCTTGCGCGTCATCGAGACGGGCGCCGTCACTACTGAGGATAGACATGCACGCCACACTTCCATTGCTCCAGGCATCCGATTTTCCAGCGCTGCACCGCAATCAGCTGACGACGCTGCAAGTGAATCTTGGCTATCGCTGCAATCAGTCTTGCCTGCATTGCCATGTCAACGCCGGACCGAACCGCACCGAGATGATGGACGACGCCAACCTGACCTTGATTCCATCGGTGCTCGCTGCGCGCGGCATCACTACGCTCGATCTGACCGGCGGCGCACCCGAATTGCACCAGGGCTTCCGACAACTGGTGCGTGCAGCGAGCGCGCTGGGCGTGAAGGTCATCGATCGTTGTAACCTGACGATTCTGTTCGAGCCCGATCAGGAAGATCTGGCCGAATTCCTGGCTGGACACAAGGTCGAAATCGTCGCCTCGATGCCTTGTTATTCGCTCGAAAATGTCGATCGGCAGCGTGGCGAAGGCGTGTTCGACAAGAGCATCGCGGCGTTGCAAAAGCTCAATGCGCTAGGTTATGGTCGTCCAGGTTCCGGGCTGACGCTCAATTTGGTGTACAACCCGCAGGGCGCCTCGTTGCCACCTGATCAAGTCCAGTTGCAGCGCGATTACAAGCGCGAATTATCGAAGCACTTCGGCATCGTGTTCAATGACCTGTTCGCGCTGGCCAACATGCCGATCCAGCGCTTTGGCTCGACGCTGATCTCGAAAGGACAGTTCCACGATTACCTGCGTTTGCTGAAGGATAACTTTGCCAGCGCCAATCTGGCCGGCGTCATGTGCCTGAACCTGGTCAGCGTTGATTGGCAAGGTTATCTGTACGATTGCGACTTCAATCAGCAACTGGGGCTGGACTTGCCTTTCGCCTCGCCACTGGCGCAATTGCGTGCAGGGCGAGCCCATTTGCGTCATTTGCTGAGCGACGACCCCGCTGGCCGGGCGATCCGCGTTGCCGGCCATTGCTATGGCTGCACGGCAGGCCAGGGCAGCAGTTGCGGCGGCGCATTGAAGGATGACGCCATCGATGATGTCGATGGCGGCGTCAGTCACGGCCTTGACGATCATATTGATGCGCGCGCCACAGATGCCGGTGCGGCGCACGCACGATCGCACTACCGGTCCGAACATGGTCCGGACACTGGCACTGGCACGAACATGGACATGCTGTCGATCGATGTGGGCCGAGCGCGATGAGGCTGTCGATCATCATTCCGGTGCTGAACGAGTCTCAGGCCTTGCCGGTTCTGCTGGCCTCGCTGCGCCCGTTGCTGAGCCAGGGGTGCGAAGTCATCATGGCCGATGGCGGCAGCCTTGACGACACTGTCGACATTGCCCGCGGCGCCGGCCTGACGCTGCTGCATGCAGCGCGTGGACGGGCCCGGCAAATGAATGCCGGCGCTGCGCGCGCCAGCGGCGACGTGCTGCTATTTTTGCATGCCGATACCGGCTTGCCCGATGGCGCGGTGCGCCTGATCGCGCAGGCGCTGGGCCGCAATGGCAATGACAATGACAATGGCAAGCACAACCCGCACAACCCGCACAGCACAGGCAATCCGCCCGACACCTTCTGCTGGGGCCGTTTCGATGTTCGCATCGAAGGCAGCGCGGCGATGCTGCCGGTCATCGCCTGCATGATGAATCTGCGCTCGCGCCTGACCGGCATTGCGACCGGCGATCAGGCGATGTTTGTCACGCGCGCCGCTTTCGATGCGCTGGGCGGTTTTCCGGACCAGCCATTGATGGAAGATATCGCTTTGTCGAGCCGGCTGCGCGCCATGTCGCGTCCGGCGTGCATCAGGCGCTGCGTGACGACATCGGGCCGACGCTGGGAAACGCGCGGCGTCTGGCGCACGATACTGCTGATGTGGCGGCTGCGCTTTGCTTACTGGCGCGGCGTGCCGGCGGGCGAACTGGCCAAGGCGTATCGTTGAAACCGAGCATGAACGAGGATATGAAACCGAAGATGATACCGACACAAAATAACGTACCGTACGCGAAGCGGGGCATGACGCCGGACAGCAAGTGCGAGTCGCCGAGCCAGCCGCGCCAGACTAATTTGCCAATTCGTATCATCATTTTTGCCAAGGCGCCGCAGCCGGGGTTTGCCAAGACCCGCCTGATTGCGGCGCTGGGTGCGCAGGGCGCAGCCGATCTGGCGCGCCGCATGCTGGCGCACACGGTAGCGCAGGCGCTGGCCGCAGCAGTCGGTCCGGTCGAGTTGTGCGTGTCGCCAGCGGTGGATGATCCGGCCTGGCAAGCCGTGTTGCCGACGCTGCCAGATGGCGTGTCGTGGACCGAGCAAGGTGGTGGTGATCTGGGTCAGCGCATGGGGCGCGCAGTGCAACGCGCGCAAGGCGGCGGTGCGGCGGTATTGTTGATCGGCACTGACTGTCCGCAACTGGGCCGCGAACAATTGCAGTGCGCGGCCAGCGCCTTGCAGCATGCCGATGCAGCGCTGCTGCCAGCATTTGATGGCGGCTATGCCTTGCTCGGTTTGACCGGGTTTGATGCGTCGCTGTTCGCCGGTATTGCATGGAGCACCGACAGCGTCGCCGCTGAGACACTGCGCCGCATCGCTCGTTTGGGCTGGACGGTGGAAAGTTTGCCGATGCTGCACGATATCGATGAGCCTGCCGATTTGCAGTGGCTGCCGCGTTCATGGCAGGAAGCGCTGGAGATGCATCATGTTTAGGGTCAGGGCCAGGACTTGGCGCCTGCTTGGAGTGCAACAAAAGCGCGCAATCGCGCTGGGTGTGCTCGCCGCCTCGATACCGGCATACGCCGCAATGCCCGGCACCGCGCACAACTCGATGCCAGGCGCCATCGCAGGCAGCGTGAATGATGTCGGTCGCTTCGACGCCAGTGTGTCCGCTGTGCCCGCACCGTGGCAAGTGGTGCGTTTCGATCAGAGTGTGCCGGCCACGCAGTATCGGGTCATTGCGTGGGATGGGGTGGCGGCAGTGGAAGCGGTGGCCAAGTCCAGCATGGCTTTGCTGGCGCGTCCGTTGACAATCGACCTGGCCAGCAGCCCGATCTTGTGCTGGCGCTGGCGCATCGATGCGCCCTTGAAGAAGGCCGACATGGCGACCAGGCAAGGCGACGATTATGCCGCGCGGGTCTATCTGTCATTCAAATTGCCGGCCCAAGCGATCAGTTTTGCAACCCGCATCAAGCTGACGCTGGCGCGCACGCTGTATGGCGATCAGGTACCCGATGCCGCACTCAATTATGTCTGGGATAATCGCTATCCAGTCGGCACCTCGCGCCCCAACGCGTATACGGACCGGACCCGGATGATCGTGCTGCGCTCCGGCCCGGTGCAAGCGGGGGCATGGGTGAGCGAAAGGCGCGACGTGTGGGCCGATGCGGTAGCCGCTTTCGGCAGCGAGCGCATCGGCGCGTTGCAACTGGCGCTCGCAGCCGACACCGACAATACCCTCGAAGAGGCGCGCTCCGGCTTTGCCGATCTGCATTTCATCGCGCGCGACGGCGTGTGCCATTTTTCAGCGCCGCTGCCGGAAAAGTAGCTGCATGGACGACGTTGCCGCCATGGCAGCGCAAACGGCAGGCGGCAGGCGGCAGGCGGCACTACTCAGGCGGCATTACACAGGCGGCGCTACTCAGGCCGTGATACTTTGGCCATAGCGGATCAAACGGATATATAAAGGATTTTTTCATGCAACAAGCACTTATCGGCGTCATCGGCGGCAGCGGTCTGTACCAGATGGACGGCTTGCAAAATGTGACAGAGCATGTGATCGACACGCCCTATGGCGCGCCGTCCGACATCATCGTCAGCGGCGCACTGGACGGCGTGCCAGTGGCTTTCCTGGCGCGCCACGGGCGCGGCCATCGCCTGATTCCGTCCGAAGTGCCGTACCGCGCCAATATCCACGCGCTCAAGCAGATGGGCGTGCGCTATTTGCTGTCGATGTCGGCCGTCGGTTCCCTGGCCGAGCAGATGCAACCGCTCGACATGGTGCTGCCGGATCAGTTCATCGATCTGACGCGCCGCCGTGACAGCACCTTCTTTGGCGATGGTGCGGTGGCCCATGTGTCGATGGCAGAGCCGGTGTGCGTCGGCGTCAGCTTGGCGCTGGCGCGCGCGATCGCCGAACTGAACGAGCTGGACCCGATCCGGGTCCATCGCGGCGGCACCTATGTCTGTATTGAAGGTCCGCAGTTTTCGACGCAGGCCGAATCGCACTGGTATCGCAGCATGGGCGCATCCGTGATCGGCATGACCAACATGCCCGAAGCGAAGCTGGCCAGAGAAGCCGAAATCGCTTACGCGACATTGGCGATGGTCACCGACTTTGATTGCTGGCATCCGCGCGAAGCGCATGTGACGGCCGAACTGGCAATGGCAAATTTGTTCAAGAATGCCGCACGCGCGCAAAAGATTGCCGCCGGCGCGATCCGGATCATCGGCCGCGAGCTGCCCGTCAGTATCGCGCACGATGCGCTGGCCAGCGCCCTCGTGACCCAGCCGGGCGCGATGACGCCGGCGACGCTGCAGCGCTTGCAAGCGATCATCGGGCCGGGCCGGTAACAGAGGCACCTGGTCATTGCGCCGTGCTCACTCCACCAGCGAGTTGCTATCCGTTCATGGCTTGAAATGAGCGTCGCGGGCGAGCCATGAAATGGCCGTTCGTTGCGCATCATCGCCTTGTGCATCTGACGACAATCGCTCCCCCGGGATTTCAGCCCGTGATTAATTCGCCAGTTGCATGAAGGCAGCGCGCATGTCATTGCCTGCCATTGCTTCGAATGCGGCAGCGCTTTTCTCGCCAGCATGCTGCAGCCGGTCGAGCAGGTCGCAAAAAAACAGGTCGTGACGCAAATCGTATTGCGCGGCGCGCTTTTGCAGCAGTGCGGCGGGCGCAACTGGCGCACCTGCCTTGATGGAAAAAACGATGCGGTTGACATCGCCACCGGCACCGCACCACCACAAGCGCGCATCGAACGCTGCATGCAACCGTTGCATCAGCGGCACCAGATCGACGGCTTCGCCCCACAGGTTTGATACCAGCACCCCGCCAGGCGACAAAGCGCGGCAACATGCGCCATAAAATGCCGGCGTGGAGAGCTTGGATGGCAATCCATCTGCGCTGTAGCCATCGTGCAAAATGACATCGGCCGTCGCACCGGCCTCGGTGCCCATTGCCGCGATCGCATCGACGGCATCGGCATGGATGATCCGGAAGCGTGCGTCGTCGTCGGGTATCAGGAATCTTCCCCGCAGCGCGATGACGTCGGCATCCACTTCCAGCACGCTGATGCGTGTTTCCGGCAAGTTGTCGTAACAATATTTTGCCAGCGAGCCGCCGCCGAGCCCGATCATGACGATATGCAGCGGCTGCGGCTTGAACAACATGAAAGCCATCATCGCCCGCGTATAACTGAGCAGCAATTGGCGCGGTGCCGAAATGCGCATCGCACTTTGTATCACGCACTCGTCGAAATGCAGCGTGCGGATGTCGCCATGGTCAAATGCAAAGGGCCGGCCAGCGCTCGCCGCCAGCGCGTCCTTGAAATGCACGGGCAGCTTGATATCGTCATCGCGGTCATTCTCTTTCATCGCTGTGGCTCCAGTCCAGACACCGGTCCAAGCACGGCGGGCAAACGCTGCGGCGCCTTGATCCGCAGTTTCTTGTTGACATTCTCGCGCCCCGACACGACCTCGATATCGCGGGTTGTGACGCCAAACTCGCCAGCCAGAAAACGCACCATGTGATCGGTGGCCTTGCCGGAGCGGGGCGTGGCCGTCACGCTCACTTTCAACTGATTGCCGTGGATCTTGCCGATGGCATCGTGCTTGTCGCCAGGCTTGCCGTGGATGTAGAGCACCAGCGTGTCGCCATCCCAGGCAAAAGCGCGATGCTGGCCCGGCAGCTCTGCAAAATCGGTGTTGATCGCTGCTGCTGCTGCGTTATTGGCTTTGTTGTTGGCTTTGTTGTTGGCTTTGTTGTTGGATTTCTTTTTTGCCGCCGCGCGCTTGCCGGATTTGCTGGTTGTCATCGTGCTGTCAGTTGCCCTGTCAAAAGTGATGCGCCCGGTGCCGGGATGTCCGATGGTGCTCGATGCACATTGCTGCGCATGGTGCTGCGCCGTGCATTATCGGCTATTTGCTGCATCGGTCAGCGCGAACGTTTGCGGGTTGTTCTCTCGCATGCTGGTTTCTGGCCGGCCGCACCTTGCTTGCCGGCCGCACCGAACCCGTTTTCGCTGAAAGCGACCGTTTCGCGGGCCGCGCGAAGGCGCTTTCGCGCCCGATCTGCGTTTGGTACCCGGATTGCCCGTATTGAGGCGACGGCAGTTGCTGGCACGCCGCTTGCAATAAGGACTGCATGCGGTGCAATACCACACTCACTTACGGAGTCAGCGATGAATCGGCGCTTGCTGGATTACTTGCCTGAAATGGAATTCCTTGCGTACCAGGCGTTGCCGGCCAGACGCGCGCCTGGCCAGCATCAAAACCAGAATCAGGTTCCAAACCAGGCCGAACGGCAGCGTGATCAGCAAGCTTCGATGGCTGCCGGTTTGCTGGAAGTGAGCAATGAAGCCGAACTGGGCCAGTTTCTGTGTGATCTGGTGCGTGCTGGCGGCGCCTTCGCGCCCGTTGCTGCCCATGCGTTGGTGCGCGTGCTCAAGCGCGTGGCGCTGCCGGTGTTTCCGCTTCACGGCAGCGCACTAGCGTCAGGTCTCGATGACAACCGCTCTGGCGCCGACTTGACAGCGACGGCTGCCCGCGTCTTCGGCCTGGAACTTGAAGGCTTGAGTCCGGAGGACAAGGAATTTGAAGTGGCTTGCCAATTCATCCGCCTGGCCAGCGATGCGATTGAAAACAGTCGCACCAATGCCCGCCTTGGCGAGCCGCAAGCGGTGGCCGAACGCGCATTGCAGCACGCAGCGCAGCGTCATGCACCCGGATTGCTGCAGATGAGCGGCACCGGCGACAGTGGCCGCTGGCAGCGTCAGGGGCGCCGCATCATTGTGTTCAATTGTTAGCTTCAGGGGTGCCGCATCGTTGCATCGTTGCATTGTCGGGTTCGCTTGT
>JBLHNV010000090.1:0-9374 GCA_047623125.1 Janthinobacterium sp.
CGGCGCACCGGCAATGCCGGCGCCGTGGCAAACCTGGCAGCTCGCTTCATACAATTTCTTGCCGGCGTCAGCGGCCAGCATCGCAGGCGCTGCAGCAACTGGCGCCGGCGCTGCTGCTGCTGCTGCTGCCGGTGCTGCTGCTGGTGCTGCAACCGCTGCTACAGGCGCGGCCGCTGGTGCGGCATCTGCTGCCGGTGCCGCAGCAGCGCCCGCTGCAGGTGCTGCCGGTTCCTCGAACTTGGCGCCGGCGCTATTGGCCATGTAGGCAACTGCACGCGCGACTTCAATATTGTCCAGGTCAGCATTGCCACCCTTGGCCGGCATTGCACGTATGCCTTCGACGGCATGCTTGACCAGCGTGTCGTAGCCCTGAGCAATGCGTGCCGACCAGGCACCAGCATCGCCGAACTTCGGTGCACCGGCGACGCCGCTGGCGTGGCAAGCGAGACAATTGGCGCTATACACAGCTTCGCCGCTGAGCAATTGCTTGGGCGCGTTGACATCTATCAGGGTGAAGCCGACATCGGCTACCGGACTCAGACGCGCCGCGACAACGTCCGGGTCCTGGCTGTCGGAGCCGCGGCCCGTGAGTTTTTCTGTCGTCACATATTGCACCAGCAAGATGATGCCGATGACGGTGACCAAAAAGAAGCCTGCCACCGCAGCAACGAGTTGCTTGGGCGTTTTGATGGCGGATTCGTGTTCGTTGTGTGCGTCGCTCATGGGTTCCTTAATACAATTTTCGAAGCTGGTGGCGTTGCGGTGGTGTGTTTCTGCATGTTGAAATGCAAACCCTTGCCTGACCCGCGATTATAAACGCAATAAATCGTCTTTGGAATCCAAATCGGGCGCAAGCAACACTTTCCATGGACGGCTACCGAGAAAAACGGTATCCTTTGTCTTGCTTCGCGCAATTGCTCGTGCGGCTGTAGCTCAGTGGATAGAGTATTGGCCTCCGAAGCCAAGGGTCGCTGGTTCGATTCCAGCCAGCCGCACCAAAAAACATCAAAGAATCAATGGGTTACTTCGTTCGGAATGTAATCCCGCCACTTTCAAATTCTCTCCCTTCTGTCCTTCCTGTAAACATTACGTAACCCGATTAGAGGGACATTAATCTGCTTATTGACAACTTTGTCCCTAGCCGGACCGAGTCCGATTGCGCCATTGTCGTCAGCGCCACGTTAAAAAAGATCTTTTCATGCCACAACAGTGACCGAATTGAGTGCCGGCGCTGCGCCAGGCGAGGGCGGGTATCGTCGCTGGCGTTGACGTGCCGCGCGCGGTTGCAACGGATGCCCGTCATGACCGGTGGCAAGCAACAGCTCTGGTGACCAGGAATAACCCATTGCCGATTTCATGCCTCAAGCCCTGCAATGTCGCGTGTTGAAATGCACCCACTATCGTTTCGGCATTGGATCTACAGATAATGCAATCGATCCACATATATTGATGCTGCCTGTGAGAAACTGACGCCCCCTCTATGGCTTGAAAAATGACTATGTGGAATGGCGTGTTGTGCGCTCTGTTGGCCGGCGCAATGTGGGGCATGGTGTTCATCGTGCCGGAAATGCTGTCGGCGTTCTCGCCGCTGGAATTGGCGCTCGGCCGCTACATCGCCTATGGCGCCATCGCCCTCGCTTTGATGCTGCCGCGCCTGGCCGGCCTGCTGCGCCGCCTTGAGCGCAGCGATTACGCCGCACTGCTGCGGCATGCGTTGACTGGCAATATTGTTTATTACATTCTGCTTGCGCTAGGCGTGAAGCTGGCCGGGGTGGCGCCCACTTCTTTGATCATCGGCTTGCTGCCGATCCTGGTCACGCTGATCGGGCGCAAGGACCACGGCGCGGTGCCGCTGCGCCGGTTGGCGCTGCCGCTGCTGGTGGTCGCCGCCGGCATTGCCTGCATCAACATCGACCTGTTCAGCCACGCCAGAGCAACCGGTGTCGATGTGGCGCGTACCCTGCTCGGAGTGCTGTCCGCAGTCGGCGCGCTGCTGTGCTGGACATGGTACGCCGTCGACAATGCGCGCTATCTGAAGCGCAATCCTCATTTCAGCAGTGCTGAATGGTCGGCCCTGTACGGACTATCTAGCGGGCTGATCGCGCTGCTGATTGGTCTGGCGGCCTTCGCCATCTGGTATCAGGACGTGACCGGCGCTGCGGCCTTGACCAGCGGGCGCGACTGGACGAGGTTCTGGATCGCCAACAGTCTGCTTGCGCTGGGCGCATCCATGATCGGCAACCATTTGTGGAATATCGCCAGCCGCAGCGTACCGGTGACCTTGTCCGGGCAACTGATCCTGTTCGAGACGCTATTCGCATTGCTGTACGGTTTCATTTACCAGCAGCGCCTGCCGCGCATGCTGGAGATGGCTGCCATCGTGTTGTTGATCGCGGGAGTGCTGTGGTCGGTACGTGTCCACGTGTTGCAAAAGCAGCTTGCTACGGCTTGAAACGGGCCTCAACGCGGCAATGCCGTCAGCGAAAAAGCAACTTCAAACCCGTTGCAGGGGAGTGAACAAGCCCAGGCCCATGTCAACTGCTTGCCCGTGGCATGTGTTGTATATGAAGAATAAATTTTTCGCTCGACAGCATGGACAAGAGCGACATCAACCGGCACGCGCTGTACTGAATGCTGAATGCTGGAAGATGGGGATTGCGAAGGCGCATCTGCTGTGCAAACTGCGCGTTCTGCCCGGTGGCATTGAGCGTAACATGCGTGCGCGGCCGGGCCAGCTAGCAATGGTTGCCCTTCATGCCGGCACTTTGAACTGGTCGAGCGACTTGTCCCGCGCACGCATTGCCGTCCGACGCTGGCCGGTCAGTGGCATGACTGCTGCGTTATTACCGCTGTTCAGTGCTGCTGCCTTTGAACTTGGCCGGGCCAGGCAAGTTACGCCGGGTTCATCGAGGTGCCGGCATCGAGCGGGATCGAGAGCGCGATGGTCAGCCCTGCGCCGGGCATGCTGGCGATCGAAAAATTTCCGCCCAGCGCGTAGATCCGCTCTGCCATGCCGACCAGTCCGAAGCTGTTGGCCGGTTGGTCGGCGTCGCTGGCGCGGCCGATGCCGTCGTCGCTGATCTTGACAAAAAGGCAGCCATCGATGCGCTGCATCCTGATCTGGACATGGCTGGCCTTGGCATGCTTGAGGATGTTGGTCAGCGCTTCCTGGACGATCCGGAACACGACCGTGGCATGCATGTCGTTGAGTTTGAATTCGCCGTTATCGATCTGCAATTCGCAGATGATACCGCTGCGCCGCCCGAATTCCTGGGCTTGCCATTCGAGCGCGGCGCGTAATCCCAGATCCAGCACGGCCGGTCGCAAATCGTTGATGATGTTCCTGAGTGATTTGATCGTGACATCAATTTGCTGCAACGCGCAATCGGCCCATTGGCGTGTGGCGGGGAGCGATTCTGGATGCTGCGCCAGCAGCGACACGTCGATACGCAGCGCAACCAGATTTTGCCCCAGTTCATCGTGGATGTCGCGCGCAATCCGTTTGCGCTCGTCTTCCTTGACGCCGTCCTTGTAGTTGGCCAGTTTGCGCAGATCCGAGCGCGATTTACGCAGCGCTTCCTCGACTTGATGGCGCGCATTGAGATCGCGCGTCAGCAGCACGTTGACCTGTTTCAGCTCATCGGTGCGGCGCGCCACCAATTGCTTGATGTGGCGCACGCGCACGGCGCTCGAGTGCAGGTAGGCGCTGGTCGTGAAGGTGAGCAGCAAACCCACCAGCAAGGCCGTCAGCGCGCCGGCGTGCGTGGTAAAAAAGGGTACCGGTTGTGCCGATATCGCCATCCGCCACTGTGCACCGGCGACATCGAAGACGTGGGAAGCCGGCGTCTGCCCGTTTGCAGACCATCCGGTGCGCAGCGCTTGCGACGCACTGGCGTAAACCAGTTCGTCCGCCTCGGCTGACGCTGGCGCGTAGATGCTGATATTTAAGCCGGCATTACCGCCGGCATCGGCAGACACCAGTATTTTCTCGAACAAGGCAGCGTAGTCGATCACGGCAACGGTATAGCCGATCACGGTCCGGCGCCGCTCTGCGATGTCGGCGGGCGCGGCGACGGCCTTGCCGTCGCTCTGGTAGAGCGCCATGATGACGCGCAAGCGACTCTGCACGCCAACATCCATGGGGCGCCTGAACAGCGCCATCGCTGCCGGCAAACCGGTGTCATCGGCGCGCCTGATGGCAGCGTCAGTAAGATTCTGGGGCGATCCATCAGGACTGAACAGCAGGCTTTTGCCCGCCGGGAATTCCACATAGTCGGCCACTTGGTAGCGCTGCCTGTCGGCAGCGAGCGCATGCTTGCCTTGCAGCATGCTGGCGAGCGCAAAGCCGGGGTGGCTGGTGTGCAGTTGCGCTTCGAAGGCCGGCAGTTCTGCCCGGCTGACCAGACGGCTGAATACGAAGGTGTCGATGTAGGTGTTGCGCAGCAATAACGCCTGCGTAAAAGAATGAAATTGTTCGCGGCTGACGCTGCCACTGGTGACGAAGAACTGGTTGACGACCCGCAGCGCTTCGAGCGCATGGTTCACGCCTTGTTCGAGCGACGTCGTGCGGGCCAGCGTGCGGCGCGCGAAGCTGTCGTGATCAAGCTGCTGCTGGTGGCTCTGTATTGAAAAAAACAGCAAACAGGAAGCCGCCAAGCCGCACACCAGAGCGCACCATGCCGGATACGTCAATTGAAAGGACGAGCGCTTGTCAGGCATCGAAGAATGTTATTTTAAGGTTAATACATTCAATAGTAAGCCATACATTTGTTAAAAAATAAATATTTCTTTTTTCAGGTCAAGGCTGCCGTCCGCTGCGGCCTGGACGTCTTAAAATAAGTCATTGATTTATAATCATATTTTTAAAATCGATGGAAGGCAGCAGTGCTGCAAGTACGCAACAATGATTATCGTGCATGAAAAATCAGCCGTATTTGCTCATCCCTGGATCTGGATCGGCTGAAAACCCCGCCCGCTTCATTGCCGCGGCAAGTCTTTCTGCTGCGCACGGCATTCAAGTCGGCATCAACGCCGCGCGCTGCCGCACCAAAGCTTCGAATTGCAGGACAGGAACCGGGTGTCCGAACAGATAGCCCTGGTAAAGCACGCAGCCCTGATCGAGCAGGGCTGCGTGCTGCGCGCTCGTTTCCACGCCTTCGGCGATGACGCTCAGGCGCAAGCTTTTTGCCATCGCGATGATCGTGCTGACGATGGCCTGGTCACCCTGGTCGGTGACCAGATCGCGCACGAATGACTGATCGATTTTGATCTGGTCGAGCGGCAATCGCTTCAGATATTGCAGCGATGAGTAGCCGGTACCGAAGTCATCAAGCGAAAACTGAACCCCGATTTCTTTCAATGTCATCATCGCCGCGATGGTGTTTTCTATATTTTCCTGCAGCATGCTTTCGGTAATTTCCAGCTTCAGCAAACCCGGATCTATCGCATGATGGCGCACCAGCAGATGAATTTGTGCGACGAAATCGGGCTGGTAAAATTGCTTGGCGCTCACGTTGACGGACAGCACCAGGTGGCGCATCAGCGCATCTTGCTGCCATGCGTGGAGTTGGCGGCAAGCCGTTTCCAGCACCCATAGCCCGATGGGCAATATCAGCCCGGTTTCTTCGGCCTGCGCGATGAATTGCTTCGGAGACACCAGGCCGCGCTCGGGGTGCTGCCAGCGGATCAAGCCTTCCGCGCCGATCGCGCGGTGTGCGCTGTCGACCTGAATCTGGTAGTACAGGTGGAATTGCTGCTCTTCGATCGCCTTGTGCAATTCCGTTTCCAGCGTGGTGCGGGCATGGATCATATCTTGCATCTGCTGGCTAAAGAAACGGAACGTATTACGGCCGGATTTTTTCGACTGATACATGGCGATGTCGGCCCGTTTCAGTATTTTCTCGACCGACTGGCCGTGATCGCTGAACATTGCCGCGCCGATGCTGGCCGTGCTGCGGCACGTGTGTTGGGCCACCGGGCAAGGCTGGCGCAGCACGGCCAGGCATTTTTCGCCGACCGCTTCGGCCTGGGTGGCCGCTTCGGCCGGGTGCTCACTCAAGTTTTCGAGCATCACGACGAACTCGTCGCCGCCGAGGCGCGCGACGACATCGCCGCTGCGCAGGCACGATTGCAGGCGCAGCGCTGTTTGTTGCAGCAGCAAGTCGCCGATGTTGTGGCCGAGTGTGTCGTTGATATCCTTGAAATTGTCCAGGTCGATGAACAGCACTGCGCCGTTGCGGCCGCTGCGCTGGCTGGAGGCAAGCGCATGCCTCAACTGGTCCATCAGCAGGCGCCGATTGGGCAAGCCCGTCAGCGGGTCGTAGAACGCCATGCTCCTGATCATTTCCTCCGCCGCCATGCGCTTTGTCATGTCGATTTGCGAGCCGACATAATGAGTGACGATGCCATCGCCGGCCTTGACTGCGGAGATGGTCAGAAAGACTGGATAGGTGTTGCCACTCTTGGTGCGATTCCAGACTTCGCCCTGCCAGAGGCCGGTGCTGCGCAACGTACGCCACATTGCACGATAGAAATCGGGGTCGTGGCGGTCGGACTTCAGCAGGTGCGGCGTGTGGCCCACCGCCTCATCTGATGCATAGCCGGTGGTTTCGGTAAATGCCCGGTTAACTCGCATAATGACGCCTGCCGCATCGGTGATCATCAAGCTTTCCTGCGATTCGAAGGCGATCGCATTGATGCGCAATTCGGACGCTTCGCCCTGCTTGCGCTCGGTGATGTCGCGCGCGACGGCATACATCAGCGCGTCGGCGATGACCGGCGTCGCGTTCCATTGCAACCAGCGGTAGGAGCCGTCCTTGCAGCGGTAGCGGTTTTCAAATCCCATGGTGGTATTGCCGTGGCAAATGTTCGCCATTTCGGCCTGTGTGTTTTCCAGGTCGTCGGGGTGGAGGAAGTCGACGAAATTGGTCGCGAGTAACTCCGCCTTGGTGTAGCCCAGAGTCTGGATCCAGGCCGGATTCATGCTCTTGAATGTGCCGTCGAAGCCGAGCGTGCACAGCATGTCTTGCGACAGCGCGAACAAGCGGTTGTGATCCTCTTCGGCCCGTCTTTGCAAGGTGCCCGCTTCGAGTAGCGCCGCTTCGGCCCGCTTGCGCGCGCTGATATCGCGCAGCATGCCGGTGCAGTGCAGTACGTCGCCCAGCATCATCTCGCTGATCGCCATCTCCATCGGGAACTCGCGGCCATCCTTGCACCGGCCTGCCACTTCGCGCATCTGGTCACCTGACGGGACATGCGCAACGCCGTCATCGTCGAGTTCCGGTATCAGCAGGTTTAATTTTTGTCCGAGCAATTCCTGCGCCGAATAGCCGAACATGTGCATGACAGCCGGATTGACAGTTTCAATCAGCTTGTCTTTGGCATCGAAGGTAATGATGCCATCGGCCACCGTATTGAGCACCGCCTGGATCCGTGCGCTGGCATCAACTGCCGCAGTAAGCGTCCTGGCGAGTTTTTCTTCGCTGTCTTGCAAGACCCTGTGGGCGCTTTGCAATTGTTGGTTGGCCTGCTGCTGGGCGGCGAGCAAATCCTGGGTTTCAAGATGCACCAGATGCTGCACTCGCAGCCCTTTTTGGCGCCAGATCAGCCAGGCGAATGCCAGCGCAAACAGCAGCCCGCACAATGCGGCGGCAACGATCAGGCCGAACAGGCGGCGCATGTCCGATTGCATCGCCTTCTCGCGCTGTGCCAGTGCGATTTCCTCGATCCGGATGAAGGCCGCCATTTCGGCCCGCATCGTATCCATCAGTTGCTTGCCATTGCCTTCCTTGACAATGGCGATGGCTTTTGCCGCATCACCTGCGCGGAGCGGAGCGATCACTTGAGCCATTTCCTTTAATTGGGCGTTGGCCAGCGGCATGATCGCATCCAAGTGCTCTCTTGCTGCCGGAATGAACGTATTGTCGGCCAGTTTTTTCAGGTTGGCAGGGAGTTCTTCGCGCGCCTGGATCCAGGGCGCTAAAAAAGAATCGTTGGCGGTCAATATATAGCCGCGCTGGCCGGTTTCGGCATCCTTCAGACTCGACAGCAACTGATGGCCATCCTTGATCACCTCGGCGCTGTGACGACGCATCAGGTCCGTCTGTTCGATCTGGCCGAAAGACCAGAACAATGACGCAACGCCCAGCCCGACCATCAGCGTCGAACCGGCCAGCAAAGCGGTAATTTTATAATGCACTTTAATCAAAAATCTGACTCCGCTGCGGTCGTTGTCTGAGTTCAATTGTCTCGGCTTGCAAGCGCAGCGCCAGTTATCGTACATCCCGGTAGCGGCATCACGCTTGCGCGCATCAGTCGACCTGATATGGAACAGGCTTTATGTTAACTTTTGCTAATTAATGGTACGATGATTGTAGATAATTATCAAGCGCGCGCAACAGTGTGCGGGCCATTGATGAGAGGTGCTCAGATTTACGAGCAACCCGGCAACCCGGCAGCATGCAGCGTTGCAAAATCGGATTGCTGTTTCGATCGGGTTTGCCTTCATGTAAAAAAACAGCAGGGTTGAGTGAACCTAACTCAGTTCGCTGCTTTTTCACATCGACGTCAACGACGTCAAAACGGTCTTTTCAGAACTGCTCTGCTGTCAACGCCATCACGCCGGCGCTGCCGTCGATGATGGCGATGCGCAAACCGGACGCTTGCGCCAGTATGTGATCGGCAAAGAAGCGTACGGTGCCGATCTTGGCGTCATAAAAACCGGCATCGCCAGTGCCGGCATCGAGTTTTTTTTGCGCGACGATCGCTGCGCGCGCCATTTGCCAGCCGCCCAGCGTAATGCCGGCCAGCTTCAGATACGGCACGCTGCCCGAGAACACGGCCTTGATATCGTGCTTCATGTTGCCCACGATCCATTCGACGACCGCTTCCAGATCCCGGCTGGCACGCGATAGTTGCGTCAATATCGCCTTGAAATCGGCGCCGCGCGGGCCGTCGAGCATCGTGGCCAGGTGCGCTTCGGTGGCGCGCACCTGGGCCAGGATCACCTTCGCGGTGGCGCCACCATCGCGCACGGTCTTGCGTCCGATCAAGTCGTTGGCCTGGATCGCCGTCGTGCCTTCATAGATCGTCAGAATTTTCGCATCGCGGTAATGCTGGGCGGCGCCCGTTTCTTCGATGAACCCCATGCCGCCGTGCACTTGCACGCCGTCGCGCGTGACGTCTTGCGACATCTCGGTCGACCATCCCTTGATGATCGGCACCAGGTATTCGTAGATCGCCAGGCTCTCGGTGCGTGTTTCCGGATTCGCATGGCAATGCGCGACATCGCTGATGGCCGCGCCCACGTAGGCCAGCGCGCGCGCCGCCTCGGTTTGCGCGCGCATCGCCATCAGCATGCGGCGCACGTCGGGATG
>JBLHNV010000091.1:0-9290 GCA_047623125.1 Janthinobacterium sp.
CTGCGGTGCCAGATGGGCCGTGTGCAGCGCGATCAGCGTACCCATGCTGTGACCGATCAGTATGGCTTGCCTGACGCCGGCAGCGTCCAGCAGCGCCAGCAACCAGTGCGACATCGATCCGATGTTGCTCCTGGCCGGACCCTGGCTGCGGCCGTGGCCTGGCAGATCGAGCGCCAGCACGTTGAACCCGTGGTGCGCAAAATAGCGGCTTTGCAAGGCCCACACCGAGTGATCGTTTTGCGCGCCGTGGATGAAAACGGCGCACGGCAGCGCTGCATCGATGGGCTTGCCGCCGGTGTAGCAATAAACCTCGGCATTATCTACAGTCAACAGCATGTCACGCTCCTTTTTGCGATAGTTTTAACGCGCGCGCCAGATCAGCGATCAGGTCATCGACATTTTCGAGTCCGATCGATAGCCGGAGCGTCGCTGCGCTGATGCCGGCCGCGGCCAGTTGTTGCTCAGGAACTTGTCCATGGGTCGTCGAAGCAGGGTGGATCGCCAGCGATTTGGCCTCGCCGACGCCAGCGGCGTGCGAAAAAAGATGCAATCCATCGATGAAGCGCAGCGCGGCCGGGCGATCACCCTTTACCGTGAAGGTGAACACGGCGCCGCAACCTTTGGGCAGCAGCGTTTTGGCCAGTGCGTAGTCCGGGTGGTTATCGAGTTCCGGGCTGCACACCGATGCCACCGCCGGATGACTCAGCAGGAACTCAATGATTTTGCGCGTATTGGCCACGTGGCGCTCCATGCGCAGGCTCAGCGTTTCCACGCCCTGCAGTATTGCGTACGCGTTGTGCGGACTCAGCGCTGCGCCAAAGTCCGCCAAGCCGACGCGCCGTGCGCGCAGTATGAATGGTGCGACGCTCGATTCTTCCGCGAACACGATGCCATCGTCATCGGGTTCGCACAATTGGGCGTAACGGCCGCTGCGCTCGTGCGCAACTTGCCAGTCGAAGTTGCCGCCATCGACCAGCAAGCCGCCGACCGCGCTGCCGTGGCCGCACAGGAACCGGGTCGCCGAATGGAACAGCAAGTTGGCGCCATGCTCGAACGGGCGCAGCAAATAGGGCGTGGTGACGCTTGCATCGACCATCAGCGGCAAATGATGGTCGTGCGCCAATGTTGCCACGGCGGGAATGTTCAGCAATTCCATGCCGGGATTGCCCAGTGTTTCGGCAAACAGCAGCCTGGTATCGGGTCGTATCGCCGCGCGCCACGCATCGATGTCGCGCGGATCGACAAATGTGGTCTCCACGCCGAAACGCTTCAGGCTGCCGGCCAGCAGCCGGTGCGAAGCGCGATTCAAGGTGCGCGAGGCGACAATGTGCGTGCCGCAGCCAAGCAGCGTGATCAGACCCAGATGCAGTGCCGCCTGGCCGCTGGCGGTGGCGATGCCGGCGACGCCGCCTTCGAGCGCGGCGATGCGCTCTTCCAGCACGGCATTGGTCGGATTCGACAGCCGCGTATCGACATGGCCGGCGCGCTCCATGTTGTATAACGCCGCCGCCCGGTTGGCAGCGCCCAGCGCAAACGAGGACGTGAAGTGGATCGGCGTGGCGCGCGCGCCGGTGGCCGGGTCGGGCGCAGCGCCAGCATGCAGCGCCAGGGTGTCAAAACCAGGATAGGACGGACCGCTCATGTGCTCGCTCGAATGTGGTTGAAGTGCGGTTGGAATGCGTTGAAGCGAGCTGATCGTACGCTGATTTTCCCGTTTGCAAAAGCCCTTGCCGGTTGCTTGTGCCCGATGTTCGGGCGACCCTTGTTTTTGTTGCCATATCTGCCTGCCATCGTCGGCCGGGCAGCACTGCGGTGCAAAGACAGTAAAGAAGACAGTGAAAAAATAGTGGATGAAAACGTGTGCGCGCAGCGCTTCGGTGCGGCTGTTATTGGCAGTTTTTTATGGTGGGTAGCGTTCTTTTGATCATTGTTGGCGACATTCACTAGTTGGGCTTACAATAACTAAAAACTTATTCACAGCGCACAGGACGGTCTCAATGAAAGTTTCCGAAATTCTCCAGGTTAAAGGTAATATTCTTTACACCGTCACTCCGGACCAGTCGCTGGCGGATGCAGTGAGCACGATGGCCGACAAGGACATCGGATCGCTGGTGGTGATGGAGTTCGGTGATCTGGTCGGCATGCTGACCTTTCGCGAAGTGCTCAAGTCGCTGCACCACAATGACGGCTCGGTCGGCGGCGGCACGGTGCGCAAGCATATGGACGATCATCCGATTACGGTCACGCCGGATACCGAAATTAATGAAGTGCGCCGCATCATGCTGGAAAAGCATGCGCGCTACCTGCCGGTGATGGATGCGAAAACCTTGCTCGGTGTGATTTCATTTTACGACGTCGCGCGCGCGGTGCTGGAAGCGCAAAGCTTCGAGAACCGCATGTTGAAAGCCTATATCCGCGACTGGCCGGCCGAGACGGCGGACTGACGGCGAACTGAACCGTACTGGCCTGACGCGGCCACCGCGCGCACCGAGCTCAATCGCTGCGCCGCAACTGGCGAAATATCGACCAGATTGTCCGGCGCAAGCCTGCGCGCTGGCGCTGCGGACACCTTGCCAGGCAAAGTACCTGCATGACCAGCCGTCAATGGCTGGCGCTGGCTGGTAGAATTGTGACTTCATCACACTACCTTTATCGATTATGTCCGGCAATTCATTTGGCAAGCTGTTTACTGTAACCACCTTCGGCGAATCACACGGCGCGGCGATCGGCTGTGTGATTGATGGCTGTCCGCCCGGACTGGCCTTGTCGGAAGCCGATATTCAGCCGGAGCTGGACCGCCGCAAACCGGGCACTTCGCGCCATGTGACGCAGCGCAAGGAATCCGATACGGCTGAAATCCTGTCTGGCGTCTATCAGGGCGTGACGACCGGCACCCCGATCACGCTGCTGATCCGCAATGAAGACCAGCGCAGCAAGGATTACGGCAACATCGCCGAAAGTTTCCGTCCTGGCCATGCCGATTACACCTACTGGCACAAATACGGCGTGCGCGACCCGCGCGGTGGCGGGCGCTCGTCAGCGCGCCTGACCGCGCCTGTCGTGGGCGCGGCAGCGATCGCCAAAAAATGGCTGTTGCAGCAATATGGCACCGTATTCAAAGGTTGCATGAGCCAGCTCGGCGAGATCGTCGTGCCGTTCGAGTCGTGGGATCAGGTGCCGAACAATCCTTTTTTTGCCGCCACCGGCGACGTTGACCTGATCGCGCGCATGGAAGCGGCGATGGACCAGTTGCGGCGCGATGGCGATTCGATCGGTGCGCGCATCGACGTAGTGGCGCAACACGTGCCAGTCGGCCTGGGCCAGCCTATTTACGACAAGCTCGACGCCGATATCGCGTATGCGATGATGGGCATCAATGCTGTCAAAGGTGTCGAAATCGGCGCCGGCTTCCAGTCGATTGCGCAAAAAGGGTCGGAGCATGGCGATGAAATGACACCGGAGGGTTTTGTCGGCAACAATGCCGGCGGCTTGCTGGGCGGCATTTCAACGGGTCAGGACATCACGGTATCGATCGCGATCAAGCCCACATCGTCCATTCGTACGCCGCGCCGCTCAATCGACAAGGACGGCAATCCTGTCATGGTCGAAACGTTTGGTCGCCATGATCCCTGTGTCGGCATTCGCGCCACCCCGATCGCCGAAGCGATGCTGGCGCTGGTCTTGATCGATCATGCACTGATGCAGCGCGCTCAGTGCGCCGACGTGCGCGTGACGACGCCAAAACTAGCCAGGTAAGCAGCGCCTGAACAATGCGCGCCATCCGCACACGGGTGGCGCCGCGCCAGCACAATCAACCGAGCACACGATGAAACAAGACCCGCGCTTTCCCAATCTTTTCATCACCGACCATCCGCTGATCCAGCACAAATTGAGCCACATGCGCGAGCGCGACACGTCGACGCGCACCTTCCGCGAGTTACTCAAGGAAATAACGCTGCTGATGGGCTATGAAATCACCCGCGATCTGCCATTGACGACGCGCCAGATCGAAACCCCGCTGATGACGATCGATGCACCGGTCATCGCAGGGAAAAAACTGGCGATCGTGCCCATTTTGCGCGCCGGCATCGGCATGAGCGATGGCTTGCTCAATCTGGTGCCGTCGGCCCGGGTTGGGCATATTGGCGTTTTTCGTGACCCGCAAACGCACAAACCGGTCGAGTACCTGGTGCGCTTGCCCGACTTGAACGAACGCACCTTCATTTTGTGCGATCCGATGGTTGCGACCGGCAATTCAGCGGTCCACGCGGTCGATGTGCTGAAGTCGCGCGGCGTCAAGGACGAACAAATCATTTTTCTGGCACTTGTTGCCGCGCCCGAAGGCGTCACCGTGTTCCAGAATGCCCATCCGGGCGTGATGATGTACGCCGCTGCGCTGGACTCGCATCTGAACGAACATGCGTACATTGTTCCCGGCCTTGGCGATGCCGGCGATCGGATTTTCGGCACCAAATAGCGCCCGGATCGGGCCGGTGAGCACGGCTATTATTGATGCCGCTCAAGACATCTGACAAATTTGTCGTCTATAATATATTTACGTCAAGAAAATTGGCGTGCTGCAGGAGAGGATCAAGACAGAAAAGCAGTACTTGCAATTTTTTTTGGCAGGGGATGTTTTTCTTTGTTTTGTTTGGTATAATACGGAATCGTTGGATTCGAGTTGGCAGTGGTTTTTTCTCTGTCATTCCTTTCTTGCTTCAAACGATATAACGGGCGCAAGCCCAACTTAACTGAAATAGGAAATTGTAATGGCAACTGGCATCGTAAAATGGTTTAATGATTCGAAGGGTTTTGGCTTTATCACACCTGATGAAGGCGGCGAAGATCTGTTTGCTCACTTCTCGGCGATTCAGTCGAACGGTTTCAAGTCCCTGCAAGAGAACCAACGCGTTTCTTTTGAAGTGACAGCTGGCCCTAAGGGCAAGCAAGCTTCGAACATTCAGCCAATCTAATACGCTGAATCAAACGAAATAAAAAAATCCTCGGTTTCCGGGGATTTTTTTTGTCCGCTGCACATCCTGCTGTACGTCTTTCTCTGTCTATCTTCCGCTTCACATCGTTCGCTTCACAAGCGTCTGCAGTCATGCTGTGCATGGGTTGGCAGCACTTGACCGGTCACCGATGCCGACATCGAATTTACGCATGCCGGACAGCCAGCATCATCGTCACTGATCATCGTCACTTGTTCCGCCGACTCCAATAGGCGGCATCGGAATAACTGTGACGCAAGAAATCGACGAATGCACGTATGCGCAACGGCAAATGGCGCCGCTGTGCAAATACCGCATAAATGTCATTGCCCGGCGCGGCAAATTGATCCAGTACGGTCACCAATTTACCTGAATTGATATCCATTCCGACTTCCCACATCGAGCGCCACGCCAGCCCTTTACCCGCCAAAGTCCAGTCGAGCAATACTTCGCCATCGTTGCAGCCCATGTTGCCGGCCACTTTCAGCGTCACATTCTTGCCGTGTTCATGAAAAGTCCAGCCGCGCTGGCTGCCTTCGCTGCTGATCGACAGGCAATTGTGCCTGGCCAGGTCGGCCAGCGTCAAAGGCGTGCCGTAGCGTTTGAAATAGCTTGGAGATCCGACCAGAACCCGATGATTGTCAGCCAGTTTGACGCCGACCAGGCTGGAGTCCGACAGGCTGGCGATGCGAATGGCGACATCGACGCCGTCGCCGATCAGGTCGACAATGCGGTCATTGAGGTTCAGCGTCGCGCTGACATCGCGATGCTCGGCCAGAAACGACGGCAGCAGCGGTGCCACATGTTGCCGGCCAAATCCGGCCGGCGCGGAAATGAGCAAATGGCCGCTGGCCCTGGCGCTGCGCTCGGCGACCGCCGATTCGGCTTCTTCCAGTTCGGACAGGATGCGCTGACAATCTTCCAGGAACGCCGCGCCTTCGTTGGTGAGGGCGATCTTGCGCGTGGTTCGTTGCAGCAATTTGACGCCGAGACGCTGTTCCAGGGCATCCAGGCGGCGCCCTATCATTGCCGGCGCAATGCCCTCGGCTCTGGCTGCTGCAGACAGACTGCCTTTGGCGATAACTTCGACAAAAGTACTTAGTTGTTTGAATTGACCCATGTTCCAATTTACCTGGGAGTGACGCGAAGCGTGGACGGCAAGACACTCATGCGCGCGCCGCAGCGCTTTTCTCTTGCCGCCGGTTGCCTTGCACTGGTTGCATCAAAAATTGTCTTTCCAGCGCCGCAGCGCGGCAAAAACAGCGACCGGCGATGCGTTGGGCGCGATTTTTTCGGCTGCGATCAAGCCCGCGACGATGGCCGGTTCAGCGCAGCGCAGAAAGGGATTGCTGGCTTTTTCCAGCGCTATCGTGCTTGGCACCGTCGGCTGACCCAGTGCGCGTTTGCCCGTTTCGCGTTCGACCCTTATGATCAATTCTGCATTGTCTGGCTCGACGGCGCTGGCGAAGCGCAGGTTGGCCAGCGTATATTCGTGGGCGCAAAATACCTGTGTATCATCAGGCAGTGCAGACAACTTGCCCAGTGAGCTGAACATTTGCTCTGGCGTGCCCTCGAACAGGCGACCGCAGCCGCCAGCAAACAAGGTATCGCCGCAAAACAGTTTTGCTGGCTCGTTGGTCGTTGCGTCCTCCGGCAGCAGATAGGCGATGTGGCCGCTGGTGTGCCCCGGAACGTCCAGCACCGACAGGCGCAAAGCCAGGTCAGGCACATCGACCACGTCGCCCTCGGCCAGGGTATGCGTGACCGAGGCGATAACTTCTTTCGCCGGTCCAAACACAGGCACGGCAAAATGCTGCAATAATTCAGGGACGCCGCCAACATGGTCGGGATGGTGATGGGTGAGTAAAATGGCGCATAACGTCAAATGATGGGCTTCGAGCGCAGCCAGAATGGCATGTCCGTCGCCCGGATCGACGACGGCGGCGTGTACGCCATCATGGATCAGCCATAGATAGTTGTCATTGAAGGCAGGAACGGTGAGTACGCGCAAAGTGTGCTTGGAATATGTGGTCATTGGTTTTAAAGGAAGCAGGTTATGGACAGTGCTGCATCCAAAAAATCCATTATAGCGCTTGATACTTGGCTGCAAACACCCGCTGGAAATTACGTACGGGAATGGGAGCAGGCATGCCTGGACAGATTGACCGTCGACATTTTTGGCTATAATGCACTTCAAATAGGCGTGCCTCGCCTGAATGGACTGGCTGCCAACCGGATGCCCAACAAATGGTTGGCCGATACGCGTTTGGTGTCCCCGCCGCCAGTAACAGGGGCAACTCGTGCGGCACTGGCGCTGGATTTTTCCGAATTGCCGTTTGCATCGCAGAGCATCGATCTGGTGATTCTGCCGCATGTGCTGGAGTTCGCAGCCGAACCGCATCAGGTATTGCGCGAAGTCGAACGCGTGCTGATCCCGGAGGGGCGGTTGATCATCTGTGGTTTCAATCCGGCCAGTTTATGGGGCGCGCGCCAGGCTTGCGGGCGCCTGACCGGGTCGCATTTCATGCCTCCAACGGGGGATTTGATCTCGATGCCGCGCATGAAAGACTGGCTGAAATTGCTGAACATGGGCGACAGTCATAGTTACTTCGGCTGCTACGCGCCTGCCTGCAAGTCCGAGCAGTGGCTGCACCGCTATGCCTTCATGGACCAGGCCGGTGCCCGCTGGTGGCCTTATTTGGGCGCCGCGTATATAGTGCAGGCGATCAAACGCGTCAAAGGCATGCGCTTGATCGGTCCGGCTTGGACCAGACACACGGCAAAGGCCCCTGCGGCCGTGCCGGTAACCAATAAAAGACGGGAACAGCAGGATGGCTAAAGTCGAAATTTTTACCGATGGTGCGTGCAAGGGCAACCCCGGCGTGGGCGGTTGGGGGGCCTTGATGGTGGCCGATGGCGCCGAAATGGAAATTTTCGGCGGTGAACTCAATACGACCAATAATCGCATGGAGTTGCTGGCCGTGATTGAATCGCTGAACACGCTCAAGCGCCCCTGCGATGTGGTGCTGCATACGGACAGTCAGTATGTGCAAAAGGGCATCAGCGTATGGATCCACGGCTGGAAAGCGCGCGGCTGGAAAACAGCGGCCAAGGCGCCGGTCAAGAACGTCGATTTATGGCAAGCGCTGGACGCCGCGCAAGCACTGCATCAGGTCGAGTGGCGCTGGGTACGCGGCCATTCGGGCCATGTCGGCAACGAGCGCGCCGACGTGCTCGCCAATCGCGGCGTCGCATCGGTGCTGGCGCGCTGAGGAAGTATTCATCCACATGGTCGGTGCCGTTGTTTGCCTGGTGGCCTTGCCCAGGCGCTTGCCATATTGTCCCTTTGAAATGGAAAAATAACCACGATGCGTCAGATAGTTCTTGATACTGAAACCACGGGATTGAATCCCAGAACCGGCGACCGCGTGATTGAAATCGGCTGTGTCGAGCTGAACAATCGTATGTTGACCGGAAATAACTACCATTGCTACATCAATCCCGAGCGCGACTCGGAAGAGGGCGCTTTGGCTGTACATGGCTTGACGACCGAGTTCTTGAGCGACAAACCGAAATTTGCCGCGATTGCAGCGTCGTTGCAAGACTACATCGCCGGCGCCGAAGTGATCATCCACAACGCGCCCTTCGACATGGGATTTCTCAATGCCGAGTTCAAACGCTTCAATTTGTCCAGCTTTAGCGAACATGTCGGCGGCGTGATCGACACGCTGGTGCAAGCCAAGGAAATGCACCCTGGCAAGCGCAATTCGCTCGATGCCTTGTGCAGCCGCTACGGTGTTTCCAATGCGCACCGCAAATTGCACGGTGCCTTGCTCGATGCCGAGTTGCTGGCCGATGTCTACCTGTCGATGACGCGCGGCCAGAATAGCCTCAGCATGGAGGCCGAGGCCGATGCATCGGTCCCTGGCGACGCGCTCGAGTTGTTGCCGTTGGCCGATGTCGTGCTGTTGCCAGCGAATGCCGCTGAGTTGCTGGAGCACGAGGCGACGCTGGCAGGGCTGGACAAAGCAGTCAAAGGCAGTTGCATCTGGCGCACGCACACGACACCGTCATAGCATCTTCATGCATCCCGTTGCGCTGATAGCATTTTTTTACGATATTTTCCGGGTATTTTCCAAATGCACCTGATTTCGTGCGATAATTCGCCCCGCTTCGGGAGGTTAGCTCAGGGGTAGAGCACTGCATTCACACTGCAGGGGTCGCAAGTTCGAAACTTGCACTTCCCACCAAGAATACGTTTGAAATCAAAGGCTTGCAAACATCGTTTGCAAGCCTTTT
>JBLHNV010000092.1:0-9214 GCA_047623125.1 Janthinobacterium sp.
ATACGCGCATCTGCGGTTTGCGCCGTCGTCAGGTACTGGCTGATTTGCTGGGCGCTGAGGGCGCCGGACGCATCCAAAGCGCGCGCGCGCGCAGCGTTGGCGGACGCCTCGGTGGCGTTGGCCTGCGCTTCGATCAGCGCCGCCTGTGCTTGCGCCAGGTCGGCTCTCACGGCATCGCTTGAGAATACGGCCAGCACCTGGCCGGCGCTCACCTTGTCGCCGACATTGACGCGCACTTGCTGCAGCCGCAAGCCATTCAATTCGCTGCCGATGGTCGCTTCCTGCCACGCCATCACGTTGCCGTTGGCGCTCAAGCTGATGGGCAGTTGCGCCGATTGCGGCGTGGCCGAGGTCACCGTCAGCGCCGGCCTTGCCGTCCCCGTGATGCCGGCCCCGGAGGTGGGCGCCGGCTTCGGTGCCAGCATGACGTAGGCCATCGCTGCAAGCGCAAGTGCGCCCAGTGCAATGATGATGATCGGTTTGGTTTTCAGATTTTTCATGGGGGTTTCGAGTGTGCGTGTCGGGATGATCAAGGTGCCGTCCAGCCGCCGCCGGCGGCGCGGTACAAGGCGATCCATGCCAGGTTGCGCTCGCGCTGCAAGGTCACGACGGCGTTCTCGGCGGCGAGGCGCTTGCGGCGCGCATCTTCCAGTTCGAGCAGGCTGGACAGGCCATTACGGTAGCGGCCGTCGGTGGCGGAAAAAAAGACCCGGTAGCCGTCCAGCGCCGTCTGCGCATCGACGCTGCGCGCGGCGCTGCTGTCGAGGTTGACCAGCGCCGTTTCCACTTCGCGCACCGCCTGGCGCACGCGGGCGCGGTAATTGACGACTGCCAGTTCGTAGCGCGCGATGGCCGCATCGACATTGGCGCGCCGTCTTCCGGCGTCGAACAGCGGCACACTCAGTTGCAGCGGACCGATGGTCCATGCGGTAGCCTGCAATTGCTCGCCGCCGCTGCGAAAACTGCCCAGGCCGACCAGGCCCGACAGCGACAGGCGCGGATAGCGCTGCGCCTGTGCGCCGCCGACATCGTAGCTGGCCGCCGCAACGTCGCGTTCGGCGCTGTATACGTCAGGACGCTGGCGCAGCGTTTGCGCCGGCAGCGCCGCCAGCGCGAACGCTGGCGCTTGCACGGCGGCGTTGTCGACGCTGTTTCCAGTGCGGCTTTGATCGAGTTCGGTGCGCAATTGCGGCTCCGCCAGGCCGGTTAGCGCGACCATTGCCTTCAGGTCGAGATCGCACAGTGCGCGTTGTTGTGTGGCGCGGTTGCTCGCTTCTGCCGCGCTCGCGCGCGCCAGCGCGGCCGCCGCCGGAGCCTGGAAGCCGGCCTGCGCGCTCAGTTCGGTCAGGCGCGCCGTGTCAGCGCGCGATTGCGCATCCTGCTGCGCGACGATCAGCAATTGACGGCAAGCGCGCAAGCTGTAGTACTGGTTTGCGACTTCGGCAGCGACCGAAACGCGCGCTTCATGCCAGCTCGATTGAGCGCCGTCCAGCCTGGCTTTGGCGGCATCGAGGCTGGCGCGCCGGGCCCCGAAGACGTCAATTTCCCACGCAGATTGCACACCGATCTGCGTCGTGGTGCCCATGGGCTGCAGCGATTGCTGGCTCATGCGGCTGATGCTCGCTGCCGCATCCAGCGTCGGCAGCAGTTGCGCGCCGCTGGCGACGCGTTCGGCGCGCGACTGGGCAATACGCGCACCGGCTTGCGCGATGGTCGGACTTTGCACTTGCGCTGCCGTTATCCACTGCGCGAGCAGCGCGTCGCCCTGATGTTGCCACCAGTTCGTCAGATCGAGCAGCTTGCCATTGTGCGGCAATGGCGCTTGCCACTCGGGCGGTGCGATTGCCGCCAATGGCGTCGGCGGTGACAGTTTCTGAGTCTGCAGTGCGCAAGCGGTCAGCGTTGCACCGCAGGCGAGCACAAGCCCGAGTCGGATCATCTTCATTTTTTGGTGTCTGAGGGTTGCTGCACCGGCTGCGCAGTGCGCCCGGCCTGATTGATCGTCATTTAAAGTAACACTAATCACCGCGCTCAAGCGATCTAATAATTAAACGTCGGCCTCTATTGTATTGCTTGCATTATTTGCTTTCGGCATCGGATTGCGGTCATGGGCCGCCCGGCCTGCGGTGCCTGGACGGCTTATTTTTGGGCAAAAAAATGCTCGCAAACCTTGCGGTGCGAGCACAATTCCATTGTCCGGAGAACAATTGGAGGAGACAGATGCACTATAGTCCAAAATATGGTGCGGTGCAATACAGTAAAAGTACGACGGTGCTTTATTGAGCATCGGGAATGATGGCATTTTCGCCCTGGAAGCGGCCGGCGCGGTAAGTCAGCACCAGAGTGTCGCGATGGCCGTGCGCGCCCGCGGGCTGAATCGGCGTCGATTCGTGGATCACGCTGGCGTCGTCGAGCAGCAGTACCGACCACGGTTCGGTCAGCGTGAAGCGCTTGCCGGCAGGGCCGTCGGCTTCGAATACGCGCGTCTCGGCCCCCTTGATGTGGTGGCGCGCGACCAGCACGACGGCGACAAAGTCGACGCCATCACGATGCGCGCCTTCCGGTGTCGGCCGGCCGATGCCATCGGTGGTGTCGATGCGAAATTGATGCGCCTCCACGTGCCAGGGCTGTTCACCGCTGACGCTGGCGTAGACCCGGCCCAGCGCGAGCAGCAGTTGCGACCATGCCGGCTGCAAGAGCGTGGCTGCTGCGATCGGTTCGAACAAGCGGTGCATGCCGCCGTGCAGCGCATTGTATTCGAGCGGTTGCCAGTGAGGCCGGTGCACGGTGCGCGTCAATTCGGCGCCGTCCAAAATGAAGCACGAGTGGCGACGACGACGGTAGCGCCCACCATCCTTCAGGTAATGGTCGAGTGGCAGGTCAGCCCAAGACGGTGTCAGTGCTGCCAGATCGGCCGGCGTGCAGCCAGCCAGATCGCACAGATCCTGCGCGCGCAGCAAGGCGTAGCCATCGCTGCGCAGCGCCGCCGTAACCTGTTGCGGGGCGGTGTAGATCGGTGCGGTAATTGTCATGGCGGGGCAGGCTGGAAATGTTGGCTGAAAATGTTGAGTGCAGATCGTTGGCAGTGCATTGCGGCGCTTGTCAGGATGCTATTCTACGCGCTTCGCGCTTTGCGCGCCGCGATGCTGGCCGCGCTGAGTTTGCCGCTGGCAGGCGTCATACTATCCAGTTGCCGTCGCGGTAGACCCGTTCGTCGTCCAGATACACGCCTTCAGTGACGGCGAACACGTCGACATGGTAGCGCGCATCCTTGCGCTTGAATTGCGGCTTTTGGTAGACGCCGTGCTTGGCGCCCAGCGACAGATGGATGCCGCACATGCGCTCGAAGGTGCCGATGTCGCCCACCATCTGCGTCGGCGACAGTGCGCGGTTCATGCCGAAGCCGAGTTCGCGCAGCCAGACCTGGCCCTCATCGGCGCGTATCGCAGCGAGCACCACATCGAATTCGGGCGTGCTATCGATGACCTCGGTCACGCGTCCGCGTTCGATGACCAGCGTGATCGGAGTCAACGGGCGATTGACCATGAATGCGGTGTCGCCGAACACGAAGATACGCACGCGGCCGTTGACCGCTTCCAGGTCTTGCGCTTCGGTGAACACTTCACCGATCGGAAACTGGCCACCGATATTCTTCATTCCCGTGTAATCGCCGATGTTGAGCTTGGCCGCTTCCAGCGCTCCGCTAAATATCAGACGTGCGCCGCCGCTGTCGAGCATTGCGCTGCCGGCGCGGTCGATGCGCGCTTTCAGCGCCAGACCGACGCCGCGGTAATAGCTCGGGTCGTAAGCGAGCGCTTCGATGTAGTAGCGCGCTTCGAGCCCGGTCATGCGTGCCAGATGCACGTGTTCGATTACTTTCAGCTCGCGCTTGAACAGTTCAATGCGGATGCGGAAGGCTTCGAGTCGAAAGCTCGTCGGCTGGATCAGCACCACCAGATCATGCGGCGCCAGTGTCGCGAAAGCGGCCAGCACGTCGTCCGGCGACACCGTCGCGAAATCGATCAGCAGCGCGTCGGGAATGGCGCGCCGATAAGCTTCGGTCAGCAGGTCGCCGAGTTCGCAGCGCGTATCAAAGACCACCAGCGCAGACTGTGGCGGCGCGTATTTTATCGCCAGCGACAACAGGTCGCGCACGTTTTTTTCAGCCAGCGCCAGCAAGTCGTCGCGCAGATTGTGTTGCGTGGTGGGGAGGAGCGTCATGTCGGTACGTCGAAGTCGGTAAACGCCAATTATAAGATAGTTAAGGCCGGCAATCAGCGCCTGCGCTCAGTAGCGGTCACCGGTGCACCGTCCAATTGCGCCCCGGTGTATGCTGATGCGCTGCTTCAAATGGCGCGATGTGACAACACAGGAGAGAACTATGATCAAAAAAACGTTATGTGCGATGCTGGCGAGCGGCCTGTTGCTGGGCGCTTGCGGCAAGACCGACGAAGGCGTCGGTCCGGCCGAGCAGGCCGGGCGCAAGCTCGACCAGGTCACCGAAGAAACGGGCCGGGACTTGACACGCGCGGCCGAGGAAGCGGGCGAAAAAGTGCAGCAGACGGCGCGCGATGCCAGCGAAAAGATCGACGAAGCGACCGAAACGGCAAGTGACGCGGTCAGGCGCAGCGCGACCAAAGCGGGCGAAAAAATGGAACAGGCCGGCCAGCAATTGCAGGAACGCAGCGCCGAGGAAGAAGAGGCCAGCAAGCAAGAGGCCAGCAAGCAAGAGCCCAAGCCCAAGTACTGACCGCCTGGCGCAGTGAGGCAGCATGCCGCTTCACTGCGCTAGTTGCTGTAACAGATACAGTCGCTGATACACGCCGCCGTCGATCTGCATCAATTGCTCGTGCCAACCGGCTTCGGCGATGCGGCCGTGGTTCAGCACGATGATGCGATCGGCCGCGCGTATCGTCGACAGTCGGTGCGCGATCGCGATGACGGTGACCTTGCCACGCAATGCCTGCAGCGCCTGCTGCACGATTTGCTCGGTCTGGCTGTCGATGTTCGACGTCGCTTCGTCGAGCAGCAGGATGCGCGGTTGCCCGGCCAGCGCGCGCGCGATCGCGATCAATTGTTTCTGTCCGGTCGACAGGCGTGAGCCGCCCTCGCCGAGTTCGGTGTCATAGCCGCGTTCCAGCGCCATGATGAAGTCGTGCGCGTGCGCTGCACGCGCCGCAGTTTCGATATCCGCTTGCGCAATGCCGCGCCCCATGTCGATGTTTTCGCGCACCGACGCGGCCAGCAGGAACGGGTCTTGCGGCACCAGGCCGACCATGTTGCGCAAATGCGTATTATCGATGCTTGGCAAGGGCACGCCGTCGATCGCGATGCTGCCCTGGGTCACCGGATAGAAGCGCAGCAGCAGCGACAGCAGCGTTGATTTTCCGCTGCCGGTGTGGCCGACGATGCCAAAAAACGCGCCTTGTGGAATGGTCAGCGACAGGTCATCGAGCACGCGCTGGCCGCCATCGTAGGCGAACGACAGGGCTCGGATATCGACCGCCGGTGCACCAGGGACCGGCGGTGCGCTGGCGGCGGGCGTATCTGAGTAATCGGGTGCGCCGGTCTGCGCCAGCAGATCGGCCACGCGCGCCGCCGCCACCATCGATTGCTGCAACTGGCTAAATTGCGTCGTGATCTGGATCAGCGGCTCGATCACGCGTGCGATGTAGCTGATGAATGCATACAGCACGCCCACTTCGAGCGCATCCATCTGGCGCTGGCCGAAGCTGAAGATGACGACCGCCAGCAGCGCGATGTTGAGCATGTCCAGCGCCGGACGCAGCAGCCACGCATTGGCGCGCAGCTCAAGCAGGCGCGCCCTGTAATGGTCGTCGTTGGTGGCCTGGAAGCGGGCCGCAAAACGGGGTTGCGCGTTACAGGCTTGCAGCACGCTCATGCCGCCTATCGATTCGGCGATCTGGCCGTTGATATCGCTGCGCAACTGGCGCGCGCGCATGACCGCTGGCGCCGACAGACGCTGATACAGCACGACGATCGCCAGCACCGCCGGCACCAGCGCCAGCACGATCAGCATCAAGCGCCAGTCCAGCCACGCCATCGCGAACATCGTGCCGATCAGCACGATGCTGCTGTCCAGCATCACGAACAGCACTTGCACGTACAGCGCTTTGACCGCTTCGGTATCGTTGGTCACGCGCGCGACCAACTGGCCGATGATGGCGCGATCAAAAAAGACCATTGGCAGGCGTAACACATGATTGTAGAGCGTCACGCGCAGCCGCTGCACCGAGCGCATCGACAGCCCGGCCAGGCGCACCAGTTGCAAATAGCGCAAGCTGCTGGCGATCCAGCCGGTCAGCAGGCAGCCGCCCAGCAACAGCGCCATGCGCGTCCAGTCGAGGTGGCGCGGCAGCAAGTGATCGTCGATCAAGGTCTTGCCCAGAATCGGTCCCGTTACTTCCAGTGCGGCGGCGATGAGCAACCAGAACACGGACCAGGCCAGATGGCCGCGCTCGGGCCTTGCCGCGCGGCGCAGCAGTGCGATGGCCTGGCCGGTGGTGCCCGATGCCGCAGGATCGAGCAGCTTGGCAGCTTGTGTATCAGAGCGCATCGGGGCTCGCTTCCATTTGTTGCTTATGATTAATTTTGCCATCGGCGGGTATCGTTTTACAGGGCATCGAGGCTGGCCTCCAGTTGCTGGTAGCGCCACTGGCTCGCATACCAGCCATTGCCCGCCATCAGGCTGTCATGGGTGCCGCTTTCGACGATGCGCCCGGCGCGCAACGCGACGATCAGGTCGGCGCCGGCGACCGCGCTCAAGCGGTGGCTAGCGATGATGACGCTGCGTTCCGGGCTGTTTTCCTTCAGTCTGGCCAGATGCTGCAAGATGTGCGTCTCGGTGCCGGTATCGACGGCCGACAGCGCATCGTCGAGCAGCAACAGTGCGCTTTCTTGCAGCAGCGCGCGCGCTAATGCGATGCGCTGGCGCTGGCCGCCGGACAAGGTCATGCCGCGTTCGCCGACATGGGTCTCGTAACCGAGCGGAAATTGCAAGATGTCGTCGTGGATCGCGGCCAGGCTGGCAGCGTGCTCGATGTCGCCGCGCGTCGCGCCCGGCCGTCCCAGCGCGATATTGTCGGCGATCGTATTTGAAAACAGGAATGATTCCTGCGGCACCCATGCAATCGCCGTGCGCAGCGACGCCAGCGTGTATTGGTCAAGGCCATGCTCGCCCCACAGCACGGTGCCCGCTTGCGGCGTCAGTTGCCGCAGCAATATGCGCAGCAACGTCGATTTGCCGCAGCCGGTCGGCCCGACCAGGCCCAACGTTTGGCCCGGCTGCAGCGCCAGCGTGATGCCGTTGAGTGCGCAATTTGCCTGGCCGGGGTAGCTGTAGTCCAGTTGCGCCAGGCTTAGCGCAGCAGGTTGGTCGCACGCGAGTTTGCCATCGTCGGCGATCGACAGCGGCGCATCGAGCAGCGGCTGCAGGCGCGCCATCGCGGCGCGCCCGCGCTCGATCAGCGACAAGACCCAGCCGGCGGCGAACATCGGCCAGATCAATTGGCCCAGATACATCGAAAAGCTGGTCAGCGCGCCGATCGTCAGCTGGTCTTGCCAGATCAGGTAACTGCCCATCCCCAGCGTCAATGCGGTCGATGTCGTCAGGGTCAGGCCGACCGCCGGTTCATAAGCCGCTTCCCAGCGCTGCGCAGTCAAGCTCGCTTGTGCCGCATGGCTGGCCAGGTCCGCGAACTGCTCGCCGGAGCGCTGCTCCAGTCCCAGCGCGCGTACCGTGCGCAGCCCCGCCAGCGATTGCTGTACGTGGTCATTGAGGGCGCCGAAGCGCTGCAGCGAATCCGTGGATGCGGCGTGAATGTGTGCCGAGATGCGCCAGAACGCCAGCGCCATCAGCGGGAAAGGCAAGAGCGCAATCACGGCCAGGTGCCAGTCGACACCCAGCAGCATGATGGCCACCACCATCAGCAGCGTCAAGGTGCCGTCGAAACCGGCCAGCATCGCTTCGCCCGCCGCCATTTCGATGGCATCGATATCGTTGGTGGCCAGCGCCATCAGGTCACCGGTGCGCTGCTGCTGGTAAAAAGAGAGTCCTTGCAGCGCCATGCGGGCATAAAATCGGGTCCGTAATTGCACCCCGAGCTGGTATGCTGCGGCGAACAGGGTCAGGCGCCAGCCTACCCTCAAAAAATAGATCAGCACACCGATCAGTAGCAAGAAACCCAGTTCCAGCAGCAGATCCTCGGTGGCGAGGCGGTTGCCGGCCAATGCATCGACCAGCGCGCCGATCTTGCGCGGCACCCAGACGGTCAACGCCGCGACACCGGTCAGCATCAGCGCAGCCATCGCATAAGCGCGCCATTGCTGGCGCACGAAACCTGTGATCAGGCGCGATAGACTCATGCAGTCCCCTTGTGTATTGTCGACTTTGCTGCCGAATTTTTTTGTTGGCCGTATTGCCGGTGTTGTGGCGCGCAGTCTACCTGCAATGACAGGCGAACTGTACAAATGAAAAACGGGCCGCAGCCCGTTTTTTTCTGCAAGCCGGCTGGCGCCGGCTGCCGACATCGTATGTTACTTCTTGGTCGGACTTTTCGGAAATGGCGATACGCCTTTTTTCGATGCAGTTACCGGCTTGATGTCCACCGCTGGTTTGGCGAGCGCGTTGGATTTTGGCTTCGCTTCCGGTGTGGCGTCGATGACCGGCTTGGTAGCTGCGGCAGGCTTGGCCGCTGCCATTGTTGCGGCCGGCTTGGGTGCGGCCGGCTTGGGTGCGGCCGGCTTGCTCGCCGCAACCGGCGCGACGGCGACCGGCTTGGCTGCGACCGGCTTAGGTGCGGCCGGCTTCGGTGCGGCCGGCTTCGGTGCGGCTGCCTTGGCTGGCGCGACTGGTACAGCGGCTGCAACCGGTTGCACCACTGCGGCAGGTGTTGCCGTCGGCTTGACGGCGACCGGTTTGGCCACTGGCGCTGCCGGTTTGACGGCCTTCGGTGTCGCGCCAACTTGCGCAGCTGCGGCCACCGGCGCTGCAACGATGGTTGGCGACACAGCCGGGGCTGCTGCAACTGGCTCAGCGCTCTTCGCTTGCACTGCGGTATTTTCGATTGTCAGCGCTGCACTGGCAGTGTGCAGCGGGCTGGCCGTGATGCCGAGCATTTGCTGGCCGTAAAGCAGCACGCTGGCCAGGTCCGTCTGGGTGCGGGTCGCATCGAACTTGAAGAGTTCGCGCGCA